>JAFVTL010000127.1 GCA_017503235.1 Bacteroidaceae bacterium
CATGACCATCCACAGGTGATTGAAATCTGGAACCTCATGTTCATGCAGTTCAACCGCAAGGCTGACGGTTCGCTCGAAGGTCTTCCAGCCAAGGTGATTGATACCGGTATGGGCTTCGAACGCTTGTGTATGGCTATGCAGGGCAAGACATCGAACTACGACACCGACGTGTTCCAACCGATGATCAAGGCTATCGCTGCGATGGCCGGCACTGAATATGGCAAGGATGCCCAACAAGACGTGGCTATGCGTGTGATTGCCGACCACATCCGTACCATCGCCTTCTCCATCACCGACGGTCAGTTGCCTAGCAACGCCAAGGCCGGTTACGTGATTCGTCGTATCCTCCGTCGTGCCGTTCGTTACGGTTATACGTTCCTCGGTCAGAAGCAGGCATTCATGTACAAGTTGTTGCCGGTGTTGATTGACAATATGGGCGAAGCTTATCCGGAATTGAAGGCTCAGCAGACATTGATTGAAAAGGTGATTAAGGAAGAAGAAGATTCGTTCCTCCGTACCCTCGAAACCGGTATCCGCTTGCTCGAAAAGACCATGAACGAAGCCAAGGCAGCCGGCAAGAAGGAAATCAGCGGTGTAGATGGCTTTACCTTATATGATACATTCGGCTTCCCGCTCGACTTGACCGAACTGATTCTCCGTGAAAACGGCATGACCGTGAACGAAGAAGAATTCAAGGCCGAAATGCAGAAGCAGAAGGAACGTGCCCGCAATGCAGCAGCCGTAGAAACCGGCGACTGGATTGTATTGAACGAAGGCGAAACCAACTTCGTGGGTTATGACTATACAGAATATGAAACCTCTATCCTCCGCTACCGTCAGGTAAAGCAGAAGAACCAGACACTCTACCAAATCGTGTTGAGCGACACTCCGTTCTATGCCGAAAGCGGTGGTCAGGTAGGTGATACCGGTGTGATCTGCAGTGAATTCGAAACCATCGAAATCATCGATACCAAGAAGGAAAACAACCTTCCTATCCACATTGCCAAGAAGTTGCCCGAACATCCGGATGCACCTATGATGGCTTGTGTGGATACCGAAAAGCGTGCCGCTTGTGCCGCCAACCACTCTTGTACTCACTTGTTGGACGAAGCGCTCCGCGAAGTGCTCGGTACTCACGTGGAACAGAAAGGTTCGTTGGTATCTCCGGAATCGTTGCGTTTCGACTTCTCTCACTTCCAGAAGGTGACCGACGAAGAAATCCGTCAGGTAGAACATTTGGTGAATGCCAAGATTCGCGAAAACGTGCCTTTGCAAGAATACCGCAACTTGCCGATTGAAAAGGCCAAGGAACTCGGTGCTATCGCCCTCTTCGGCGAAAAGTACGGCGATGAAGTACGTGTTATCCAGTTCGGCAATTCCATTGAATTCTGTGGCGGTACCCACGTACAGGCTACCGGTAAGATTGGTATGGTACGCATCCTCAGCGAAAGCTCGGTAGCAGCCGGTGTCCGTCGTATCGAAGCCATCACCGGCGAAAAGGTGGAAATGATGATTGACAAGTTCCAGGATACCATGGCCGACTTGAAGGCATTGTTCAATAACGTGCCCGACTTGAAGTCTGCCATCCGCAAGGCCATCGACGAAAATGCTGGCTTGAAGAAGCAACTGGAAGAATTCATGAAGGAAAAGGCTGCCTCATTGAAGGCCGACCTGATAGCCAATGCCAAGGAAATGGGTGGTGTAAAGGTCATCAAGACCGTTGCTCCTATCAGCGCCGATGTAGCCAAGGACATCGCCTTCCAATTGAAGGGCGAAGTAGCAGGTAGCTTGTTGGTAGTTATCGGTAGCGTAGAAAACGGCAAGCCGATGCTGACCGTGATGTTGAGCGAAGACCTCGTGAAGGGCGGCTTGAAGGCCGGTAACCTTGTGAAGGAAGCTGCCAAGCTGATTCAAGGTGGTGGCGGTGGTGCTCCTCACTTCGCAACAGCTGGTGGCAAGAACCCCGAAGGTTTGCTCTCTGCCGTTGACAAGGTGATTGAATTGGCAGGATTGTAATCTTTATATATAGGCACGGATTACACGGATATCACGGAAAAAGTTTATGAAAACATATACTAAAACCGTGTTAATCCGTGCCTAATAATATTATCACACGCATTCTTTTTTCATTCCGTCTGCTCCTTCGGCCAATTCACCAAATAGAGTGTTTCCGTGGCACGGGTAAAGGCCGTATACAGCCAACGGAAGTAGTCGGGCGAAAGCATCTCCTCCGTCATGTAGCCCTGGTCGAGGAATACCCGTTTCCATTGTCCGCCTTGTGCCTTGTGACAAGTTACGGCATAGGCATACTTCACTTGAAGGGCATTGTACTGAGGGTCAGCCTTCAGTTTCTTCATCCGTTCACGCTTGATGGTAATGTCGGCATAATCCTCCATTACAGACTGATAAAGCCGGTCGCCCATCTCCTTCGGAAGGGCAGGCGTATCGGTGTGAAGGGTGTCGAGCAGGAGTTTCACTTCCAGTTCCAGGTCGTTGTAATCGGGGAAACGAAGCAGCACATCGGCAAACCGGAAACCATACAACTCGCGCTCGCGACGAAAACGGCGCACCACGGCAATGTCCCCATTGGCGATGAAATCAGTCTCCTTGCCCTGCTCCGTCCAGAAGTAATTGTTCTTGGCCACCATCAGCATATCGCCCGGTTCGAGTTCCTCCTCGCGGAAAAGGATGCGGTTGCGTATACCATTATTATATATGTTCGCCCGCTTGTTGGAACGGCATATCACCATCGTTTCATCCATACCCACCTCGTCGTAACTTTGACTCAGGAGGTCAATCAGTTCGTCACCCCCGATGACTTTTACATCGGGAAAGCCGACGGTACGTATGGTGGGCAAGGCAAGGAAATTCTCTTCAGAAATGTACTGGCGCAGGGCAGTCGCATTCCACAGGATGCCCGATTCCTGCATCTGTCTGACCACTTCCGTGAGGTGGGCTTCATGCACCTGCATCTCATAGCCACGCAAAGCGTCCGCACTCAAAGCAGGACTCTGCTCCTCGCCTACGGGAGGCAGCTGGGCCGTATCACCAATCAGCATCAAGCGGCATCCCTGGCCGGAATAGACATACTGTATCAGGTCATCCAACAGGCGTCCGGTGCCGAACATTCCCCCGGACAGGCCTTCGTTGGCTATCATCGAAGCCTCATCGACCAGAAAGAGAGTGTGCTGGTGGAGGTTGTTGTCCAAGGAAAAGTTGTCCAGTTCATTCGAAAAGCTCCGTTGGCGATATATCTTCTTGTGGATGGTATAGGCGGTGTGACCTGCATAGTGCGAAAAGACTTTGGCGGCACGACCGGTCGGCGCCAGCAGCACGCACTTCTGTTGAAGGGCATCCATGGTCTTGACCAAAGCCCCTACCAACGACGTCTTTCCCGTACCCGCATAACCTTTCAACAGGAAAATTTCCCCCGATATGGTGGAAAATAGAAAATCCGACAACTTTTTTATTGCATTTTCCTGCTCGATTGTTGGTTTATATGGAAAATTTGTCTTAATTTGCTGCACCAAATAACTTTTAATCATAATTATGCATTAAAAAGTCCTAATAACTGTGGGTTATTAGATTTATTTATTTTAATTTTGCGATGCGAATATAAACTAAAAAAAACACATATTATCATGAAAACAGTTATTAATATCGTTTTGGCCCTTTGTGCAATCGGACTGATATACGTATGCTACGGCAGTATCATGGGTCCTATCAACTTTGAAAACACTAAAAAGGCAAGAGAAAAGGAAGTTATCGCACGTTTGATCAACATCCGTAAGGCTCAGCAGGAATTCCGTACAGTAAACGAAGGTAAGTACACTGCAAGTTTCGACACATTGATTGATTTCGTTAAGAATGGCAAGCTTCCGCTCGTACGCAAGGAAGGTTCTTTGACTGACGCTCAGCTCGAAGCTGGTATGACTGAAAAGAAGGCTATGAAGCTTATCGAAAAGGCCAAGAAGACTGGTAACTGGAAAGAAGTAGAAAAGGAAGGTTTGATGAACTTCAAGCGTGACACTATGTGGATTGCTGTATTGGACACTATCTTCCCGAAGGGATTCAACGCAGACTCTTTGAGATATGTACCTTTCGGCAACGGTACTGAATTTGAAATGGTAACACGCAGCGACACAACCAAGTCAGGTGCTCCTTTGAACTTGTTCCAAGCTCAGACTCCGTACGAAACTTACATTGGCGACTTGGATCACCAACAACTCGTAAACTTGAAGGACGTTCAAACTAAGTTGGGCAAGTACTGCGGTTTGAGAGTATGTGACATCGAAACACCGAACAACAACGCCGGTAACTGGGAATAAGAATGACCGGATTCGATTTTACAAAATCTGAACAATACACATTATCCATCCGCCTGAGCGCGGATGGATTTTCTTTTTCCATCTGCCACCCACAAGTGGAAGATGACAGACACCTTGTATCCTTCCCCATCAACGCGGCCACCTCGATGACCGCCAACCTCAAGGAAATGATGGCTGCTTCCGAAGCCTTGAAACACAAGTACCGGAAGACAAACATCCTCATAGACACACCACGGTTCACACCCATCCCGTTCGACTTGTACGAGGATGAACACTTGGACACGCTGTTCTATCACAACTTCCCCCAGAAGGACAACGAAACCATCCTTTGCAACATATTGGGGAAAAGCAATGCTGTCATCCTTTTCGGGATGGACAAGCATGCACACCAGCTTTTGAGCGAACATTTCCCTGACGCAAGGATATTCTCCTCCGTCAGCCCCCTCATCGAGCATTTCGTTTCCCTAAGTCGGAAAGAACAGAACCGGAGCATCTATGTCCACCTCAAGAACGGAAAGATGGAGGCTTTCGCCTTCGACCGGGGCAAGCTGTTGCTGGCCAACTCCTACGAATGCAAGCAGGTGAACGACCAGACGTACTATCTGCTCTACCTCTGGCAGCAGTTGGGTTTCAGCCAGGAAAACGACCATCTGTACCTGACGGGAGACATAGCCCCGACAGACGAACTGCCCGGCGAGCTCCAGAAATTCCTACGCCACACGGACATCCTCCCAAGCACCTGGGAAGGCTTCCCTTATGACATGCAAACCTTATTGATATGCGAGTAATCAGCGGAATATACAAACGGCGCCGATTTGACGTGCCAAATTCATTCAAGGCACGTCCTACCACCGACTTCGCCAAGGAGAACCTGTTCAATGTATTGTGCAACAACTACATCGACTTTGAAGATGGAGTGACGGCACTCGACCTGTTTGCCGGCACCGGAAGCATCAGCATCGAACTGGTATCGCGCGGATGTGACAGAGTCATCTCCATCGAAAAGGACCCGCAACACCTGGCCTTCATCAACCACGTCATGAAGGAAGTGAAGACGGACAAATGCTTCCCCATGCGTGCCGATGTATTCAAGTATATCGAGAAATGCCACGAACAATTCGACTTCATCTTTGCCGACCCTCCCTATGCCTTGAAAGACCTCGAAAGCATTCCTGACCGAATCTTCGAAAACGGGTTGTTGAAAGAAGACGGAATTTTGGTGCTGGAGCATGGCAAGGACAATCATTTTGAAGACCATCCGCACTTCATCGAACGACGCATATACGGTAGCGTCAACTTCTCGTTTTTCAGAGCAGGGGAGCAAAAAGACGAATGACAGACTCCAGGACTTTCTGATACCATGGACGCTTGTTCCACGACTTCGGATGCAACAAGGAAGCGTCCCGTTGGTCGCGAAGGAACAATTCCTTCAGCACCAAGGCCGGCTCACGTCCATAAAGGAAAGCATTCACTTCAAAATTATGCTCAAAGCTACGGAAATCGATGTTGGTAGAGCCAACCGTAGACAAGAAATCATCGCTGACCAGCATCTTGGCATGAAGGAAACCCTTTTCATACAGATAAATCTTGACACCTGCCTCCATCAATTCCGACAAATAGGAAAGAGAGCCCAAATGGGTGATGACGGAATCGGCCCGCGAAGGAATCATAATACGTACATCTACGCCGGCTAAAGCAACGGTTTTCAATGCCAAAAGCACCGGTTCATTCGGCAAAAGATAAGGCGTCTGGATATACAGATAGCGCTTGGACGAGGTAATCATCAGCAACAATCCCTGCATAATGTCCCTCCATTCTCCAATGGGGTCGGAAGTAGCCACCTGCAACATGACACTGCCCTTTGATTCCATCTCGGGGAAATAGGCGGAAGAGGTTATCAACGAACGGTCGGCAGCATACCAATCGGTGAGGAAAGACGTCTGCAAGCCATACACACCCTTCCCCTCTATCTTCATGTGTAGGTCCTTCCAAATACCCCACTTCACGCCTTTCAGATAACGGGAAGCTATGTTCATGCCTCCTACAAAGCCGATGCGCCCATCCACCACCACGACCTTCCGGTGGTTGCGATAGTTCACTTTGCCCGTAAAACGTGGGAAACGGACCTTCAAGAAGGCACGTGTCTCAATCCCGGTGCCTCGCAATTCTTCCACCCACTCATTGGGCAGCTTCCAACTCCCCACATCATCGTATAGGAAGCGCACTTCCACCCCTTCACGGGCTTTCTTCATCAAGGCTTCACACACCTTCTTCCCCAGTTCATCGGCCTCGAAAATATAGAATTGGATATGAATATGATGCTTTGCACCGGCTATAGCCTCCAGCAAAGCTTCAATCATGGTTTCACCGCTGGTATAGAAAGCCACGTCATTACCATCGAAGGGGAGCGAGTCGTTCACATTCCGAAAATACTGCATGACGGCATGCTGGTTCTCCTGCACGACAAGAGCCTGTTGCTGCTGGTATTCGGCCATGGGTCTGCGTGTCAGTCGGGCAAAACCTTTCTTCCCTATCAGCTTCTCCTTACGGGTGTCGCGTCCGAAGAAGAAATAAAGCACCAAACCCACCATGGGCAGGAAGGAAAGCACCAATACCCACGACAAGGTCTTTACCGGATTACGATTATCCAGTATCACCACCACAATCGTTGTTATGACCACGCCCAAATAAAGAACGCCAACGGCGGAGGAGAACAAGGAACCCCAACTTTCAACTCCAAACATATTCATACGAACTAACGTCCGACAAACATATAAAAAAAATCCCAACCTATAACAATACAGATTGGGATTTTGATTTATAAGTAGGGTTGGTTTTTAGAAGCGTCTTCCACCTCCCATGCCGCCCATGCCACCGCGCATGCCGCCGCCCATGCCACCACCAGGCATACCCATACCTGGGCCACCCATGCCCGGACCACCGAAGCCACCGCGAGCATTTCTGCGTGAGCTCTTGTCACCGAAGATGTTCAAACGATAAGTGAAGCGGAGCATAACGTAGCTGTTCACGCCATTGTAAGTGTATACGGAACGACCGCTGGATGTCAAGCTACGAGTAATGTTGCTCTGTTCCTTCAGGATGTCATACAATTCAAGGCTGAGGATAGCCGAGCCCTTCAAGAAGCTCTGTTGGATAGAAGCATTCCAAA
This sequence comes from Bacteroidaceae bacterium, assembly GCA_017503235.1. Taxonomy (GTDB): domain Bacteria; phylum Bacteroidota; class Bacteroidia; order Bacteroidales; family Bacteroidaceae; genus Phocaeicola. Next base: position 7,498 of record JAFVTL010000127.1, read on the forward strand.
TCAATTCATTACGGTTCATGCTGCTGTCTCTATATCCGCGACGAGCCTGATTGGTAAGGTTTGTAGTGATGGTCATGTTCCACGGAGTGTACACCTGGAAGTTACCACCATAAGAGAATGTATAAGGTTCCTGGTTGTTCTGTGGGTTCAACTTGTCCTTTTCGAAGGTGTAATTGAAAGAACCGTTCAATTCAATCCACAACCAATCGTTACGGAAGGCACCGCCCAAACGTTCGCCAATCATCAAGTTAGTGGTGGTATTCTTCACAGCGTCCTTCATGTCGCCCTTGGTCAAATAACCCACATTGTTGGTATACATAGCAAATGTATTGGTATTGATAGTGAACTTGCGGTTCTTCAAAGCGGTATTCATACCGAACATAGCATTCGCATTCCAGTTACCATTGATGTTTTCAGGCATGGTAGTCCAAGCACCTTCCGATTCATTATACTGACGGATTTGGCTGATGGAATTCTGAGTGAACGAACCGCCCAAGCTTGAGAAGATACCACGTTGGGTGTCCATATCGTAAGTATTGTAGTTCAAGTTGATGTTGTGCGAGAATGAAGGCTTCAAGCCCGGGTTACCAATACGGATATTCAACGGGTTAGAGTCATCACGGATAGGCAACAAGTTTTCCATGCTTGGTTCGCTGCTACGTCCGCGATAAGAGAAGCGCAACTGAGTCTGTCTTTCCGGTTGGTAGCGGAAGTCGATTTCCGGAGAGAAGTTGAATACGTTACGAGTTGTATCGTTCACTTCATAACCTCTACCCTTGTATGACAACTTGGTAGTCTGTGGACGGAAAGATACACCGGCCGACAAGCGCCATGTTTCACGGTTGATACGCAAAGTAACGCGGGCATCGTGAATGTAGTTCTTATATTCAGAGTAAGTACTCAAATACTCATCCTTGTAATCCTGATATCCGTTCGGCAACATCTGTCCCAAGTTCCAATCGAATGTACCCAAATCGTAGGTTGAGTTGTCACTTTCGTTATAGCGATAAGTGAATTGGTAGCTGAACTGCAAGTAGGTCTTTTCAGCAATCGGTTCGCTGTAAGTCAACTGTCCACCCAAAGAATAATTGTTGGTCGGAGTTGTCACATAACGCTTGATGACATTGTCATTCATGTTGTTGTTGAAGAATTCAGTCAAGTTGTCCGAATAGCGGTCGCTGTCATTTTCACCATAGCTACCAGTACCACGGAAAGTGATGTTACGTCCATCATCGCTGAGTCGACGGTTAATCTGCAAAGAAGCATTTCCAGACAAGGAATTACCATCTGACAACGAACGGTTGGTAGAAGTATTGACACGGATAGCTTCCAAATCAGCTAACTGAGTATTGGTTAAAGCATCTGACATCGGGTCGAAACCGAATGCATACGGGTCAGAATTGAAGGTTTCTGACTTGGAATCAGACAAGCTGTAAGAATCACCCCATGAGCCATTGGCACGAAGCAAGATGTTGGTCACTGAGTCAGGTCTCCATTCCAAACGGAAGTCACCACGAATATTCTTGTTCTTGCTTCTGCTTGCACTGTTTGAATTAGCAAAGGAGCTGTTGCCGGTGAGCAAGAAGTTTTCTACCTGGCCGATGCTCTTCGAGTCGTTGTCTCTATAAGTGTATTGCACACTACCGCCCACTTCCAACTTTTCAGTTTCAGATGCAAAGCTCATACCCAAACGCTTGTCAGAAGTCAAACCGTTGTTCATTCTGAAGCCACCGCCGCCACCGCCACTGAAGCGCATACTACCAACGTTGTTGGCACCACCAATCATGGTCAACTGATAGCTGCTTTCATCGGTTGTATTGAAACGGTTGATGGTTGCATTCGAAGAATAGCGGTCTTCAGTACCCATACCACCGTCGATGTTACCGAACCATCCCTTGTTCATACCTTTCTTTACAGTCAGGTCGAGCACGGTTTCTTCTTCGCCGTCATCGATACCGGTTACACGAGCCATATCGGATTGTCTGTCGTAAGCGCTGATCTTTTCAATCATGTCTACCGGCAAGTTCTGCAAACCAGTCTGTACGTCACCACCGAAGAATTCCTTACCATCCACCATAATCTTGGAAATGGACTTACCGTTGATCTTCACATTACCACTTTCGTCCACTTCTGCACCCGGAAGCTTGCGCACCAGTTCTTCAAGCATGGCACCTTCTGGAGTACGATAAGCCGAAGGAGTAAAGCCCAATGTATCACCCGAAACAGTTACCTGAGGTGCTTCTGCGGTTACTACGGCTTCGCTCAACATAATGGCATCCGAAGCCAAAGAAATCTTACCCACATTCAATGTCGGCTTGGAAGAAGTAAGCTGTACATTCTGAATATGGCTGAGATAGCCCACGAATGACACCTTCAATGCATACTTGCCCGGCTTGGCCGAGATGCTGAAGGCACCGTCATTGTCTGTTACATTACCCACCACCATGGTGCTATCTGGCAAATTAAGCAACTGTACGGTAGCCTGCATCACTGGAGAACCGTCTTCCTTATCCACAACCGAACCCTTTACGGTAACATTGCCACTGTTCTGGGCAAATGAAAATGCTGAACTAATACCTATCAGCAACGTCAATAAAGCAAATCTTTTCATTGATACTATTTAATTTTATCTATTTTTTCAATTTATAAAAGCAACGTTTGTTGGACACTTCCAGTTGTAAAAGGTTTAAAAAAACATCCTATTTTCTTTGAAAGAATCGACGAATCGGCCGATTTTGTCGACAAAAGTACTCAATTATTAACAAACGGGGACCATCATACTTGGATTTTTCCTAACTTTGCCGCAAATACATACAGACATTCTTATGAAAAAGCAGGAAGTGATTATTTGCCGTAATCTAAGCGAAGACTTGAGCCAGGCAATTTCCAACAATCCGCACGACAAGTTGTTCCTATTGGTCGACGAACATACATCCACCCTCTGCAAGCCCCTCATCGACAATCTGCCATGCATGCAGGGCGCCATTGAAATAAAGATAGGTGCCGAGGATGTCCACAAGACATTGGAAACGTTGGCATACGTATGGAAATCGTTGAGCGACCAAGGCGCCACCCGCCATTCATTGATGATAAACTTAGGCGGCGGTATGGTAACCGACTTAGGAGGATTTGCCGCATCCACCTTCAAGCGTGGCATTTCATACATCAATATACCGACCACCCTTCTGGCCATGGTCGACGCCTCAGTAGGTGGCAAAACCGGCATCAACTTCAACGGATTGAAGAATGAAATCGGCGTATTCTCACCCGCCGAGTCAGTTCTGATTGATGCTGAATTCTTGAAGTCGCTCGACTCAGCCAACCTTTTGTCGGGGTATGCCGAAATGCTGAAACACGGTCTCATCAGCACTACGGCTCACTGGGCGGAACTGTTGAACTTCGACATGAACCGCATTGACTACAAGGCACTGCAAGCACTCGTAGCACAATCCGTACAAATCAAGGAAAACATTGTAGAGCAAGACCCGTTTGAAAAAGGCATCCGCAAGGCTCTGAACCTGGGACATACCGTAGGCCATGCTTTTGAAAGTCTGGCATTGGAAACGAACCGTCCGGTTCTGCACGGCTATGCCGTTGCATGGGGAATGGTTTGCGAACTCTACTTCTCCCACCTCAAAGTCGGTTTCCCCAAGGACAAGTTACGCCAAACCATCCAATTCATTAAGGAACACTATGGGGTGATGACTTTCGACTGCAAGCAATATGACCGCCTGTATGAATTCATGACACACGACAAGAAAAACAATGCAGGCATCATCAACTTCACGTTGCTGGGCGAAATCGGCGACATCCGCATCAACCAGTCGGCCACCAAAGAAGAGATATTTGAAATGCTCGACTTCTATCGCGAAGCCATGGGCTGCTGACACACATTATATATAATAAAAGGGAAAAGAACGAGTGTCATAAAGATATTTCAGGCGCCTAAAAAAATAGTGGATGTGCATTTCGGCACACCCACTTTTTTATTATTAACCTCCTATCTTTGAATCCAAACCATAGGATTTGAATATCTCCACACAATGTTCCTGCCATTCCTGCGAAGGGGTACTCATCACCAGTTCGTCGGGATTGTAATCAGAGCCCAAGCGTTTATGCTTGCCAATACCGATGTCGTGGTAAGGCAATATGTTCACGATTTCAGGTCTTGTGGGCAGCTCCTTCAAGAACTCAGCACAACGGATGATGTTCGCCTCGTCGGCATTGACACCTTCAATCAACGGAATACGAATCCAATAACGGATACCCTTTTCCGCAATCAGACGAATGTTCCGCAAAATCGGTTCGTTGGGCACACCCGTATATTTACGGTGCTTGTCGCTATCCATATGCTTCAAGTCTACCATGAAGAGGTCGGCATGAGGAATAACCTTTTCGAGGGTCGCTTCCGAAGCATAAAGCGTCGTATCAACCGTACGATGAAGGCCTCTTCGTCCCAATTCTTCCAAGATTTCCACCAAAGCTTCAGGATGCATCAACGGTTCACCACCGCACAGGGTCACCCCTCCTCCACTGGTTTCCATCACCACCCGATCCTTTTCCACCAAGTTCATCAGTTCGGACAAAGAATATTCCTTTCCGGCCATTTCCAAAGCCAAAGTAGGACATTCTTCCACGCAAGTACCGCAAAGGGTACATTCCACCCCTGTCGACTGGATGCCATCACGTGTCAGGACCAAGCCTCCACGAGGACAAGCCTCCACACAACTTCGGCAACCGATGCATTTCTTCTTTACATACATCTTCTGCCGGTTGGGGTTCAATCCTTCGGGGTTATGACACCACACGCAACGGAGCGGACACCCTTTCATGAACAGAGTGACACGGATGCCCGGCCCGTCGTTAATGGCAAATCGTTTGATATCAAAGATATACATATTCTTTAGAATTCTTCGTTTTCTGTACGAGCGATGATTTCATTCTGCAACTGCTCGGTCATGTCATTGAAATAGTCCGAATAACCGGCTACACGAACCAGCAAGTCCTTATAGTCTTCCGGCTTCTTCTGTGCATCGAGCAAAGTCTGTGTATCAACAATGTTGAACTGCACATGGTGACCGCCCATCTTGAAGTAAGCACGAATCAGTGACACCAACTTGTCAAGGTCTTCTTCACGCTTGAGCAATGCAGGGATGAAACGCATGTTCAACAAAGTACCACCCGATTGAGTCTGGTCAAGTTTACCCAATGACTTGATAACCGAAGTAGGTCCGTTGGTATCAGCGCCATGAGCCGGAGAAGTACCGTCGGAGATAGCGAAGTGTGCCAAACGTCCGTTCGGAGTAGCATGACAAACGCTACCGAAGTAGTTGTGACAAGTTGTTGACAACATGTTCAACTGAGTTTCACCGCCACGGGTATTGGGGTGTCCCTTGATAGCCTTCACCAAGTCTTCATATACCTTCACGGCAATGGTATCGGCATATTCATCGTCGTTACCAAAGAACGGAGTGCGGTTCATGATGTACTGACGCATCTTTTCATGGCCTTCAAAGTTGGCAGCTACAGCGGTCAGCAATTCATCCATGGTGTATCGCTTGTCTTCGAACACATGCTTCTTGATGGTAGCGAAGCAGTCGGTAGTAGTACCCAAACCGGTACATTGGATGTAAGTCGTGTTATAACGTGCACCACCGTTATAGTAGTCCTTACCCTTGGTGATACAGTCGTCGATGAAGAGTGACAAGAATGTGGCCGGTGCATAAAGCGCGAACATACGTTCAATGTAGTTGTTTACCGACAACTTCAAGTTCACAAAGTGCAGCATCTGCTTGTGATAAGCTTCATACAACTGTTCGTATGAAGTGAATGTACGTGGGTCACCTGTTTCCAAACCGAGTTTCTTGCCAGAGTTCGGGTCCCATCCGTTATTCAAAGTGATTTCGAGAATCTTCGGAGTATTCAAGTAACCGGTCAGCACATAAGCTTCCTTACCGAATGCACCTACTTCGATACAACCCGAGCAACCGCCTTCGCGGGCATCTTCCAGGCTCTTGCCTTGGTTTACCAATTCCTGTACATAGCAATCGGGGTTGAACACTGAAGGATAACCGTGTCCCTGACGGATAACACGACAACCGGCCTTTACAAATTCATCCGGTGTCACTTCGGCTACGTGGATAGACAAGCCCGGCTGCAATTCGTGCAATTCTTCTTGAATTTCAAGAATGATGAACGACAGTTCGTTGCTACCGTCCTTACCGTCACGAGTCACACCACCGATATTGATGTTGGTAAAGTCATTGTAAGTACCCGATTCGAGGGCAGTAATACCCACCTTCGGAGGAGCCGGCTGGTTGTTGAACTTAATCCACAGACAAGACAACAGTTCCTTTGCCTTTTCGCGAGTCAATGTACCATCGGCAATGCCCTTCTGATAGAACGGCCACAAGTGCTGGTCAATGTGTCCCGGGTTCATACTGTCCCAACCGTTCAGTTCGGTCACAGTACCCAAGTGTACGAACCAATACATCTGGATGGCTTCGTGCAAGTCGCGCGGAGCATGAGCTGGCACCCAACGACATACGTCAGCAATCTTTTCCAATTCAGCCTTGCGTTGCGGATTGGTTTCTTCTGCAGCCATCTTTTCAGCCAATTCTGCATGGCGTTCTGCAAAGATGATGGCGGCGTCACAAGAGATATCCATCGCACGGAGTTCTTCCTGCTTGTCTGTAGCTTCGGGGTCGTTGATGAAATCCAACTTATCCAATTGTTCTTGAATCAACTTCTTCACATCCAGCAAGCCACGAACATAGAGCTTTCCGTCCATCGTAGTATGTCCGGCTGCACGCTGTTCCATAAACTCAGTGAACACACCGGCGTGATAAGCTTCGCGCCATTCTTCCGACACGTGATTGAAGATACGTTCACGCTGAGTACGGCCTTCCCAGTAAGGGATAACTTCGCGTTCGTAAGTATCAATGTCTTCCTGAGAAATCAGATAAGGCTGCAATTCGCGAGTGTTCAGCGTATGCAAGTCTTCCACGGTGTGACAAGTCAGTTCCGGGAAGGTAGGCACAGCCTTGGGTTTCGGACCTCTTTCGGCTACAATCAGTTCGTCGTCACCGATATAGATAGTCTTCTTCTTGCAGATTTCAAGGAAATTCATGGCACGCAACACGGCGTTGGGATATTTGCCATAGTTTTCCTTGTAGAAAGCGGTTTCGATAAGCGCACGTTCAATGGTCAATGTGGTTGGAGTTTCCACACTCTGCTTGCGCAAACGCTTGATACGATCATTCATACCCCCGTCATTTTCAGGGTAAAGCAAAGCAAAATTCATCTTGCTGTTGGCGGCCCGATGGGCAGTCTTGATTTCTTCCATATAGAGTCACGTTTAAGTTAACAAATTCTGTTATTTATAACCATGCAAATATAAAATTAAATTGCCGTATTATCTATATAAATTTGTAATAATATCATCCAATCAACATAAAAATCGTCCAAAGTATTGTCGGATTAAAATAAAAGTGTACCTTTGCACTCGCAATTCGGGATGTAGCTCAGTCCGGTTAGAGTACACGTCTGGGGGGCGCGAGGTCGCTGGTTCGAATCCAGTCATCCCGACAGAAGGAAAAGCATTGATAATCTGGTGATTATCAATGCTTTTTTTGTTTTTTGCCTTTTTCATCGAATATTTTCGGTTTAATTGGTGGTTTAATCGATGGAATTAAACCGAGAATTAAACCAAGAATTTATGGATGCTACTATTTCGGTCATTTGTTACAAGAGTAAAACACTTAGTAATGGAGAACACCCACTAATGCTACGGATAGCACAAAACGGAAAGAGTAAATACAAAAGTCTTAAAATATCCGTTGCTGCTAAACATTGGGACTTCGACAGAAATGTCCCCAAATCTAATTGTCCGAGTAAAGACCTTATCAACAAAATTATCCTAAAGACCAAGCTTGAATATCAGCAAAAGGTTTTGGAGAAGAAAGCAAACGAAGAAGAGTTCACAGCCTCATCACTAATCCATGAACAAAAGGACGAAATCAAGGCTATGACTGTAGATGATTTCTACAAACAGCTTATCAACGAACTTAAAGAGAAAGGGCAGATAGGCAATAGTTATGCTTATCTAAGTTCTTATGACAATTTAAAGAACTTCAATAAAGGCAGGAAGTTAAACTACACATTCAGCCATATTGATGTTGTTTTCTGCAAGAAGTTTGAAGATTGGATGCGTAGAAAAGGCAACAAGGACACAACTATCAGTTTTCAATTCAGAACATTAAGAGCCGTTTTCAATCGTGCCATTTCAGCCAAAGCAGTAAGTAAAGACAAGAATCCTTTTGCCGAGTTCAAGCTAAGTCACCTCAACACCAAGACCATGAAGCGAGCATTGTCAAAAACAGACATTCTCAAAATAATGGATGCAGATTGCCACGACAAAAGCGAATTAAGTCAACTTGCACATGACTTATTCTGCTTCTCTTATCTTTGTGGTGGAATCTCATTAGTTGACATGGCTAATCTGACACCTCTTAATATCATTGAAGGTCGATTAATATATCAACGTCAGAAGACACATGGCAACATCAATCTTCAATTATCGGATAGAGCCTTGCAGATAATCAACAAATACAGCGATTACCAAAAGAAAGCTTACTACTTCTTCCCTATTCTGCACAGCAAGCGACATATCACACCGATGCAGAAACATAATCGTGTCCGAAAATATTGCTTGCACATCAATCACGAATTGAAGCTATTGGCAAAAGAGCTGAACATCACAGCTAACGTAACAACATACGTTGCTCGTCACTCTTTTGCTACAATTCTTAAAAAGTCTGGAGTAAATATCGGCATTATATCACAAGCATTAGGACACCAAGACATCAAGACTACTCAAATCTATTTAAGTAAGTTTGATAATGAACAAGTAGATGAAGCTATGAAGAATCTGCTTTAACCTCAAATAATCTCACTTGTAGCTAATGCAGGTGAGATTTTCTATTTAACTTTGTATGCAAATAAGTTGAAGTATGATAGATAAACTGAAATGTGATGTCCCGTCCATGAAACTGATGGACTATATAGGTGTAGTTGAATCTTTATACCTATCTGACCCTACCCTCATTGATGAACCTTACCATATAACGGACAGAGAACCAACCGAAGAAGAATTGGAAGAAATCAGAAATTGTCCCTTCGGATTTACTATGTGTATGGGCATATTTAAAGAGAGGTACAACAATGATATTATTACCAATCGCTTTACATACAACGATTACATAAAGAATAAGGAAATTCAAGAACTTGTCAATTATCTAGAATTGGACGTAGATAAGTTCTGGTTGCTCATTCTGTTTATCTTCGACTATTGTACAAGCCGATTCTACCAAGGCATAACAATGAAACTTACTCCATTGGAACAGCTTACCCATCTTCTTGAACTTATTTCTCTTTCCGGAAACGAAACAACATTCAATATCAAATTTGGAAAGTTGAAGCTGGAAATAGATAATGCCGATACAATAAACTTCATGGCAGAAGCAATAGCCAAGCATCTGAATGAATCCGATATACAAACATTGCGTAGTCTGAACGGCAAAGAACAAGAAGATGAATCAATAATCATCAAGGAATCTCCGTTCATAGCCTACTTTGCCAATATGTTTCTCCGTTTTTTCTCCACACAATCATATATCAGAGATAAGCGGAAAGCAGGTGCAAACCATTCTAAGAAAGAAATGGAACTTGTATCATTACTTGTCTATTTCACCAGACTATCTAAAAATGAAAGTTGGTTCTGCCCCGAAGAAAAATATCTGAAAGCATACCTTAAACAATACAAAGGCTATAAATACCCGAACAACATCAGCAACGTCTATCCAGAGTTCTATTATTAAGTAACCAACCATAGCAATATAGTTAATTCCGTTATTCTGTTCCTCACAAGGGGAATTGAATAGCGGATTTTTTATTCCCCTAAATCGCTTTTTATTCCCTATATCTTCGCAGCATCAAAGGAAAAGAGTTCATTACTTGATGCAAGGGGGATAAGAACCGTCAAAAATTTATTCCCCTAAATTGAATAAGAAAACTCCGACTTTTGCAATGTCAAAGGACAAGAGGTCATTGAGTAGTTGAGAGGGGAAACGATTCATTCCGTACAGCAGACATCTAATATCGGTAGTCAAGGAAGTTCCCTCCGAAGAATAGTAAGGGGGAATAGAAATCGACAAAATTTTATTCCCCTAAACTAAGTAAAGAAACTCCGACCTTTGCATCATCAATCAACGACATGGGCGCCCGTTGAAGATTGGTAAACTTAGTAATAACCATTTAAAGATTAAGACTTATGACATTAGATTTTTTAAAGACCGCTGCTGCTAACAACAATGAAGTAATGATTAACGCTGCTTTCGTAGAAGGTATCAAGGAAACTTTGAAGAAGGATTCAACCTCGGTAGATTTGAGTATCATGAACAAGAACAACATGCTCGGTCTGAAAGTAAAGGTTTCCAATGCGAACCAATTCCCACGAGTGTTTGAATCTGGTATCGATTCTGCTTTTTTGGATGCAATTTTGAGCGCAACCGTAGGTGATATGGAAGCTTTGCAAGCCTACGACCCTGCCAAGCACCGTATTGAAATGGGTAAGAACTTCAAGAATGAAATACTTCACATGTTCTTGGGTACAACACTGCCCGTACAGGCTCATACACGATTCTCCGATGATGGTTCTCCTCTTTTGGAAGTGACTTTCCAACTCGGATACTGCCGTAAATTACGAATCTATTTCAAGGGTGACGATGCTGCCGCCAAGTATGAGCTTGAGCAAGCAGGTGTAATCAAGCCAGAAGTAAAAGCAGAAGAGAAAACGGAAGAGTAATTACTAACCATAAGGGGATGGCAAGTTCCATCCCCTACCAAATCTACTACAAGATGTTTACCATTAACAACGATATAGCCCACAGAGAAATAAAGACATTGATGAAGCAAGGCAAGAACCTTGATATTCACATCGATGATTCATTTGCACTAATCAGTACCCATGCAGTTACAGGACTTCAATACATGCTAACTCCCGATAATTGGAAATGGTTACTGAAGTACTTACGGACTGGTGACTATGAAGACTTCGGCATATTCCCGTCTGACACCTCAAATGCTTTTACCGCTTTGGAACATTTGAAAGAACTAATCGAAAGTCGATGCAATATCGCACGCATACCTTTCCTTAGAGAAACACAGGCTTTCGTAAAGTTGAGAGGATTATTCAAATTCGGCAAGCTGTTTTTCAGCATCAGAAGAACCGATGATTTTATGGACTACTTAAATGAAAATGGATTATGATAACATTAAAAGAAGGACAATACTTATCAGACGTAATGAATGAAATTCCATCTAATTGCATCTTGTCAAAGAGAATACCAGGCTGTGGTGCTACTACATTGGAGCTTGACACAAACAGAAGCTCCATTATCGTAGTACCTAACGTTCCTGTAATCGTAAGCAAGTGCAACAAGTACGATAACCTGTTAGGTGTTTATGAGGGTGTAAATCAAAGTCAGATTATCGAATACCTAAGAGAGAATCGCATCCGTAAGATTATGACCACTCCAGAAAGCTTTAGCAAAGTGAAATCAGCTTGTGAGAAATGCGGAATCAATGTCTATTCCGATTTCTTCTTGTTAATGGACGAGTGTCACCAACTAATTAAAGATGTGGATTACAGAATCGACATAGTTATGCCGATGAATGACTTCTTCCTGTTTAATCGTAAGGCATTGGTGTCCGCTACTCCAATCGGATTCAGCGACCCACGATTTGAAGAAAACCGTTTTGAGATTATAGAAATTACTGCCGATTACGATTATCGACAGGATATAACCGTAACCCATACCTATAATATAGCTAAAGCGGTTGGTCAATATCTGGAGAGCCATAATGAAACAGTCTGTTTCTTCGTTAATTCAGTGGTTGAAATCTACTCGATAATGAATCAGTTCGGCTTATTGGAACATTCAGCCGTTTATTGCGCTCCGAAAAGTCGCAATAAGCTGAAATCTGAATATGGCTTTACTAATGCTTATACTGAATGGAGTGCAGAAACCATGAAGAAATACAACTTCTTCACAGGTCGTTTCTACACTGCATTTGACTTGGAGCTACCATATCAACCAGACTTGGTAATAATTACTGACCCATACAATGCCGAATATACCATGCTTGACATTGATACAGACTGCATACAGATATGTGGTCGTTTTCGTAATGGCATAAATTCGGCTACTCATATTTATAGAGTGAATCCCGAAATCATAGCTAAGAGCAGGGAACAAATCGAATGGGAAATCTCGGCTCATGAGTTTGCATACACCACGATCCAAACTCTTTATAATAGTGCGGAGAATAAAGAAAGTCGTTTTGCGTTTGGTGCTGTTCTGGAAACTTTGCCATTCCGCAAGTTCCAATATCCAGACTTTACTAAGAATTGGTTCGCCATAGATAATGAGATTAACGAAGTGTTGGTTCAAAGCCAATACCAATCTGACATACTAATAATGGAATGGTACAAGGACTGCCATTTTTTCAATCCAACATTCACTAAATGCAGCTATGACGAAAATGACGAAAAGATGAAGATTATTAGAGCCGCACGTTCAGTAAAGGACAAACGCAGAAAAATGGTGAAACTTCTTTCTGAAATCGAAGAACCATTCTCGGAATATGCGTTAGACTTTATAAATGACATGCGCAAGATTGACCCGTTTATTGTGGATGCTTGGGAAGTCTTGGGAGCAGAAAGATTAGAAGAACTGAAATACAATCAGAAAGACCTGAACGAGGAAATGATATTGGCTCAACGTAAAGGGAACAAGGTTGTCAAGTTAATTAAGAATACATTCAAGATTGGAAGCAGATATTCCAATGAATTTATTGTTAATGAATTGACCCGAATCTTTGACTTGATGAACATACACCCAGAAAAAGAAATCACACCGAAGATTATCAAGGATTACTTTCAAGCAGTGAATTGTTGGGTTGGTAAGAAGAAAGGTTATCAGTTGGTAAGTGCATTAGTTTAGTTAATACCTACCTTTTTATCAATTCTTGTCTCTACTATACCCGAAACAGAAATTTGCGAAAAGGTTGGTCGTACCCTAACTAATCATCAAAATCGCTTCATAATCTTCATAACTAATGATTCTGATTTTTTAACTTGGAACTTTTTCGGAATATAAATACAATAGCATAGATAGGAAATCAGACATGGAATCACTTCCGAAAAAATTTCAAAAATCAGATTTCTAACGTCCGAAAAAGTGGTGTTCAAATAAGCAGGTGCGAGGTGTTCATTTTAGCAGGTCTACTTACTAATACCTATATACTAATACCTATTACATCAAACTTTTTCGGGAAGATACTCAAACAGACTTTCAGATTCTTACTAACAAATAAATTAACTATTTAATCCGATGATTATTCACCTACCAACGGGAAAGACATTTATTACTCAGAAGGATGCCAAACTTTACTTTGGTAATCACTATTACAGAAGATTGGTCAAGAAAGGAGATATTTATTTCACTAACTATAATTCCAAGGTTGCTAATGACCCAATACAGAAAAATAACTAAAAACATGGCAGGCAAATTAAAGCCGAAAGAAGCATACCTATTCTATTGTCTGGCTCTCAAATCTGATTTTATTACTTATGAATCAAATATTGAGCAGGAAAGTTTAGCTAAAGAATACGGAATAGAAGATACTGACCAGATTAGTGATTGGCTATACAAGTTCCAATCTTATGGATTACTAAGAATAATCAAACTCAACATCAAAGGACAATATGGGAAATTTCAAAAATGCCGATACCTATTAAATACAGATAATTATGTTTTCATTTCCGATTTATTGAAAGATGAGCCGATAAGCAGACAACTGAAAGGATTCTTGATATTGCTAAAATGTAAGTGTTTGAGTGGAACAAACACAACATTATATAGCCAAAACCAATTAGCTAAAGAATTGGGCATAGGTAAAAGCACTATTTCTAATTACATGAAAGAAGCCGAAGAAAAAGGATATATTACTAAGGACGAGAAAGGAATCCATTTAATCAGAGAAGATATTTTCTATTTAGTTAATATGCCAAAACCAGATTCCCGAAAAAAGAAAAACAAGTCCGAGAAGTCCAAAGAGATACTAACTATTATATTAGACTGATACAGAGCCGTAGGTAAACTTTTACTTATGGCTCTTACTATTTAATGGGCAGACAAATCCAAAGCCTATAAAAGTCCGAATCAGATTTTTTAATGAGTTCGGCTGAAATCAGAGATATTATAGCATATACTCCAGAATCAGCACCACACTATTATTATCATTAAAAAGACTAACTAATGAAGAAAAAGCCAGATTCAAGTTTAGCTAAAATTCAAGAAAATGAGAAATAGGATTCCTTTATTTAAGCCCCCTCCCTATTAGGTTTCCGAGGTCAAAATTTATAAGAGTTAGTCACATGAGAGTTCACCAATATTAATACCCCTCCCATACTTATATCTGGGAAAATAGATATTAAATAGCCGTATAATATCCGTAACATAATTATAGAAATAATAGAGTATCAACTAATAATAATTTTCTTATGAACGAACTAATTATGTTACCTACTACGAGTAGGAGAAGCCTAAATTTAGGTGAGTACGCAGAAGAAGCTATCGTTGTTGACGAACCAATCATTACAAGAGCTTTCAAGAGTTTGCATTTCATTGAAGCGAACACCAACGAAGTAGATTTGCATCACCTCAAAACGGATTGCATTACTCCTGTTTTTGCAAAGGACAATGAACTGACAATCAATCATGCTCAATTCATTGAAACAATCCAAGATGCAGTAAAGGATTACTTTAGAGGGGAAATCGTAGATGATGCAGCTATCAGAGTAAGCCATATTATTAAAGGTAGAATCCCCGAAGCGATTCACAAGCCTGCCAATCAGTTGTTGGAATCTGATAAAACGCTTTACTATGAGCGTTGTGCATTTTCTATTGATGTGCCAAGCATTTATCAAGATGTGAACGGTAATCGTTTGAATCTTTCCATCGTGGGTGTTCGTGCATACAACTTGCAATCCTTGTACACCAAGAAATCACCAGAACTTTTCAAATTGGCTATTGGATTCAAGAATCAAGTTTGCTGTAACATGTGCATCTTTACAGATGGTTACAAGGAAGATTTGAGGGTGTGTAGCACGAATGGACTTTACAAGGCCGCAATGGAATTGTTCAACAACTTCAATCCTGCCAAGCAACTTCACTTGATGCAGCAACTTAGCAATACTTCAATGTCAGAACACCAATTCTGTACATTCTTGGGTAAGTCCAGACTATATCAATGTTTGTCAACCAACAGACAGAAGCATTTGCCAAGATTGTTGCTGACTGATACGCAAATCAATCTTGCTGCAAAAGCATATATCAAGGATGAAAACTTTGGTGGAACAGGTGGTGAACTCAATATGTGGAATTTCTACAACCTTTTGACAGGTGCAAACAAAAGTAGCTATATTGATAGCTTCTTGGATAGAAGTTTGAACGCGTCAGAGATTGCAATGGGCATAAACGCAGCTTTGCATGGTGATGAGAAATACAAATGGTTCATTGATTGATGGGCTAATATTGATTGGAAGGAGAAAGGGCATCCGTTTTGGGTGTCCTTTCTTTATTTATTAACTAATAAATTATAAAACAAATGAATACAGATTATAGAGTAGCAGAAGTTGGACTTACATACAGAAATAGAGTTCCAAAGAAAGATAGAAAACAGATTCTTGATTCACATTCAGCATACAACATTCTCCGAGAAAACTTTTCGGACGATACGATAGATTACAGAGAAACTTTCAAGGTTCTCTATATGAATCAAGGTTGTCAAGTTCTTGGATGCTCCACTATTTCAGAGGGTGGAATAACTAATACATTGGCAGATGTGAGAATGATTCTTCAAGGTGCTTTATTGACTAATGCAACAGCAATGGTTTTGGCACACAATCATCCAAGCGGTAGCACAAGACCAAGCAGACAAGATGATGAATTAACCCGTAAAGTTGTAGATGCTGCAAGACTTCTTGATATAAAAGTCGCAGACCATATCATTTTGACAAGTGAGGATTTTTACAGCTATAATGACGAAGGACGCATCTAATACCTTATTATATATGAAAGCAAATTTCTTGATATTACTTGATTGTTCCGTAGGCGAACTAATCAAGATACGTTTGAGTGAAGAAGAAAAGATAGAATCTGAAAGCTATGAAGATTTTGAGGAATTTATCTGCACTTTGGAAGATAAGTACAATTTCAGACTTAGCGACTGTTCTTGGATGAGTTGCGATGTTCTGAGCGAACGCAGTTACTAACAAATTACACACTTTTATCATTAGTGAACATATCTATGAAATTCAACTACTTACAAATTGGGCTTCATGGATAATGTTCACTTTTATTGTTTAACTACTAAAACCGAACATTTATGAGCCAGAAATATTCTACTACAACTGCCGATTTCCTTGTTTGGAGTGATGCAATGAATCTTATCCGAAAATTGGCGAAAGATAATAACTACAAAATGTCGCTTCTTGTAGCACTTGGTTGTTTTACAGGATTGCGAATATCTGATATTCTCGCTTTGAGGTGGAATCAGATACTTGGTGTTTCCGAATTTACCATAATTGAGAAGAAGACAGGTAAGAAAAGAACACTAAGACTGAATCCGCAATTGCAGAAACATATACAGGAATGTTACGAACATATCCAACCTATCGGAGTGAAAGCACCGATTTTGGTAAGTCAGAAAGGTACAATCTTCACTATCCAAGCTATAAACAGGATATTGAAGGACATTAAGAAGAAGTACAAGGTCAAGATTAAGAATTTCTCATGCCACTCTCTCCGTAAGACATTTGGCAGACAAGTTTACAACATGAATAGTGAAAACTCGGAGTTGGCATTAGTCAAACTCATGGAATTATTCAATCATAGTAGTGTTTCTATCACTAAACGATACCTTGGTTTAAGGCAAGAAGAAATATTAGAAACTTATGATTGTCTAAGCTTCTAATTCTTGGTTCGGTAGATTTTTCGAAAATTTTCCTCTTTAATGGGGAGATTCTGAAAATCTACCAACCAACCTTTTTGATGATTTATTTATCACCATACCCATTGCAATAAATGAAGAAAAGGTAGGCTTATAATACCATTCAAAGAAAGTAGAGAAATCTCTGTAAAATAATTTTTGAATTATGCAAATATTTATAATTCACTGATTTTCAATTGATTTTAATAATTCAAATTTTATACATAGCTTTGCACCAACGAAATCGATTCCGCTAAAACAATCCAATTATTTAATCTTTAAAACTTATCTGTTATGAGTAATTTAAGAACTTACTTCAAGAATGTTGTGTCCGTATGTAAGAAAGGTTTTGCTTATGTGAGAGCTATCTCAGTTCTTGTTAAAGCTACATATCAAAGAATGGTTGGTAATGGAATCTATAATGTTTCATTCATCAAGATTGGTAGAAAATGGTATTGTGAAGTGCCTGGATTCCCGAAAGAATTATTTGAGCATACACTAATGGTTGGTGGTGCAGCAAAGCTTCTTGACTACCATGCTAGAAGTGGAAAAAGAATTGCTATGAAAGTAAAGATTACCAATGAAGAAAATGGTAATATGGGATTAGTAAAAAATAGTTCCACCTCAACAGGTGGTGCATTTTACAATGACCTTAGTGGTTCTGTAAATGAAGAAATCTGGTTGTGTCCTGTAACCTTATTTGTGTTAGGCAAATATCCGAAGAATATTCAGATTCTTGAAGTGTGTGGTTGTATGCCATCAAAAGAGCAACTTGAACATATACTCTACAATGCTATCGAATATTGTCTGAAAGATACAAGAAAATATATTGAAGAAAACATTGTTGCGGAGTTTAAGAAGGCAAAATCAATCCATCATCAGCTTGATATAGTTGAAGGTTTTGCAGAAGGAATAGGATATAAATATTAAATATCTCAATTAATTAAATCATTCAGACACCTACCTTTTTGATGATTTTTGTTCTTACCATACCAATTACAGAAATTGAAGAAAAGGTAGGTTGAATATGAGATTATAATATATAGACTAATCTGACTTTATAATATTTTGTAATTTTGTTGTTGTAAAGAATTTAACAGAAAAATATATGGCAGAAATAAAAAGATGCCCTGTACATTTTATAGATTTAGGGCTATCCGTAAGATGGAATGATCGAAACATCTGTGCCAACTATCTTGGAACAGGAAAGTATGTATCCTTTGGAGGAAATTTTAGGGAAACTCAAGATGGATACTTATTTGCAAAAGGTAATTATAAATCTCCTAAAGGTGAATATGCAGGATTTGGACAACAAACGATTGTTCTAACCTCAAATGATTCTGCACACAGCTATAATCTTAGGATGCCAACATACAATGAAGTCGAAGAATTAACCTTAAGTGATAATATTGAATGGTTTGTTGCATTTCGATTGGTAGAAAAAAACATAACCAATGGAATTATAAATAACAACAACCCTTGCATCAGCTTTTATCATGATAAGGATAGCAATTTTTTGTGTCGTGTTTATAAAGAGATTCGTGTTTTTCTCGGGAAAGAACCTTTCGCTTGTGAACTTAACGGCATAGATTATAGGCTGTTTCTTAAATCTCGTTCTATAGGAACAAATGATGGCGAAGTCGTGTTTTGGGAATCAGCAAATGAAATAGAACCTTTTTATCTTGGTGCTTGCAGGAAGAACACAAAAAATATATACCGATATTATTGTGAGAGCAAAGAGGAAATTACAGTTAATAGATGGTATGACAATATATTAACAATACCTTTTTCTGGCATTATGAAATACAATACCATAAGAAGAACAAATAATATAGACAGAGGTATCCTAAAAAATGGGCTTAGAAAATGGGATGCATGTTTCCCTTGTGGAAGCATAGACCAAAAATATGCTTTTTATAACATAGCATTATTCAATTATGTAGTGTCTCATGATGGTGATAAATTTAATTTTGACTCTCGCCCATATATTGCTTTTTCAAAAACCCCTTGGGATGGAATGAATGTTAGAGCCGTAGAAAATACTCCAGATAGCCCACCACGGTATTATTAAAAATACAATAAATCTATACCTACCTTCTTGCATTTTTCTGTAACGATAATACCAAATACAGAATTTTTCAAAAAGGTAGGTATTTATTTTGTACATATAAAAATAGCCTGTATAATCCAAAACATATATTTAGAGAAATATATTTCAATTGCTCATCGAAAATTATCCAATTTCATACGGCAAATTTATACGCTTTTTACTAACTTTGTTGCAATTCTGATAGCATTAGCTGTTAGAAGGACATATTTAGTAAGAGCGTTTGACATTATCTTAGTTCAGAAAATCGCCAATTTTTATGAACAACTCTAAGATGATAGGCAAGACGCTCACGCATAGTTTATACTCACCAACTCAGGTGAACTATATCCTCATGCGTGGGCTATTGCTGTTTATCTGAGTTGTGGGTGTTTGGCGATACCTCTGGACGGATATAGGCAATAGTTCCCACGCTTCTTTTATAATCTGCTTACTTCTGGGAATTGGTTTGCAATAATATAAAACATTATGGGATTATTCAGTTATTTTCTTAATAAAAATCAAGCGACAGAATTAGAAGATACAATAGTCGCTTGTTGGAATAAAATACAAAATTACAAGAAAAGTAATATTGAAGGAGATAGAATGTCGCACTTTGGTACTCTATTTTTCTCTGGTATGCGTGAAAGGTCTAAATTACAAGAGCCAGACCCAATTGATTATTCTAATCATGGCTTAGATTTATCTTACATCAATAACTACAAACAATATGTTCTTATTGCAACCGTAGGACAATTTCGCACACTAAACATGCAATGTAGCGAACTTGCTACAAAAATCAACGAATATTGTCAATTAGCAAATAAAATGGGAATAAATATTTCGCAGAATGTATCAGTTGTTAGAAAGGATTTATATAGACTTGTTTTAGAACTTAAATACAGCTATAAATATGTGGTGGAATAGGATAATAGAATGGTTTACTAATAATAAAGAAAGAAACAGCTTTATACAGGACTTTAATAAGTCTGCAAAAGAAGCTTTCATTTCAAATTTAGCTCCTGTTTACCTAAAAGCAGAATCTTCATTTGGTAACAATTCATACAAACATCAATTTTCAAGTTTCTTGTATCATGGATTTAAGATTCGTACTATGACAGGTCTATTTTTAGATGATAGTCAATTTATTGCCATTGGTAATATGTTAGCTTCAAATCAAACATTAACAAGACAGCTTGTAACATTGGGCTATGATACATTAGAAATAACCAACAATAATGGGAATGTTGTGAAACAATGGAGACTTTCTGCACTATTAGAACTAACATAAATTGAGATGTTTATGAAAAAATTATTGCTTTCTTGTTTCATTACTACAATGATAGCTTGCACACCAACCAAACAATCAACAATAGATACCACCTTACAAACTAAGGTAGATTCTATCTTACATAACAAGATGTCCGAAATCAATGCCATTTCTGGGCAAGCTATAGTAATGGAAGTTCATACAGGCGAGATTAAGGCTATGGTAGGTAATGATGTTAGTCAAGAATCTGGCTTAATCCGTACTGCATCTTTATTGGCTGCATTGGAAACAGGCAAAGTAAAATTGTCTGATACGGTAGATGTTGGTGAGGGTGTCTATATGGTACATGATAGACCTTTGCTCGACCATAATTGGCATAGAGGTGGCTATGGCTTAATTGACGGATTGAAAACGATAATGGTCAATTCGCATATTGGTAACTATAAACTTACAAAAAGAGCATTTGAAGAAGAACAAGCTTATTTTGATATGCTTGACAAAATGAGCTATGGTCAACCCGAAAACATAGAGGGACTTGATAGCTTGGAAGCTGCATACTTCGTTACTCCGAAAGATAGCAGTTGGAGTAATACTGCATTGGCTTGGTTCTGCATCGGATATAACCAACAGATTTCACCTATTCAAATTCTTACTTTCTATAATGCTATTGCGAATGAGGGTAAAATGGTGAAACCATTACTTTACAAAGGCGAAACAGAGGTAATCAATCCGCAAATAGCAAGCAAAGCCAACATTGATAGCTTACAAATGGCATTAATAAAGGTGATAAATGAGGGATTGGGCAAACCTGCACAATCTGAAAAAGTACAAGTAGCAGGTGTCAGCGGTGGTTGTCAACTCTCAACCGAAGAAGATGATTCGGAAGGTAGAGTAAACACCATGTATGCAGTAGAATTTTGTGGCTACTTCCCTGCCGATGCCCCTAAGTATTCTATCATAGTGAGAATGAATAAAAAGGGATTGCCTGCAAGCGGTAGTTTAATGGCAGGTAGTGTGTTTAAAGAAATTGTAGATTATATGAACAATTAAATTTGAATATTATGAATACTGTAACCGTAAATGTATCTCCTGTTATCGAAGAATATCACAAAGGAGTAGCATATTTTCATGGAGAAGAACATCCTTGGTATAATCCTTCTGGAATACAAGATTATGAAAAAGCATTAAACTACTTTATGTCAGCAATAGAAAACAAGAGTTCCGGTGAAGAAATCGCAGAAGCTTACAATTACATTGGAATCATTTTTCAGAATGGCCTTGGCGTAAATGAGGATAAAAAGAAAGCTTTTGAATATTTTCAAACGGCAGCAGAAATGGGTTCATGGCGAGGTGCTGAACATTTAGCTTTAAAATATTATTGGGGAGAGTGTGGAGTTGAGAAAAATATTGAAAAAGCTATGATGTGGTTTTATATGGCTTGGCAGAAAGGTTCTTCACAAGACTGCATTGACCTTGTAAAAGAAGAGGCGGCAAAAGGTAACAGAGATGCACAATGGTGCTTGGGTGAAATTATTTATTCTTCATACCATAGTTCCATTCCCGATAATGACCTTTTCACCGCAATTAGATTATTATTGTTTTGGTACACTATTCCAGAAATAAAAGAATCTGTAAAGCTATTGCAGAGTTCAGCTGAACAAGGACAAAAATTTGCACTGAAATTCTATCAATCACTGAATATCACTAAACGAACTGTTTATTCTGTCATGATATTGATAGTCATATTGGTTGCAATCTTATTTTTCTTAATTTAAAAACAGTTTTAGTCAATGGATTTCAAGCAATTAGCACAAGGAGCATTATTTCTTACAAAGTTACCTGCCAATTTAATGTGGGATTCTTCTGATATTCCAATCAGAACAGAATGTTCATGGGAAGAAGAAAAGGATGATATACTTGAACGAGCTAATTGGCTATGCGAGAAAATCATTGTAAAGCTGAAGCAGGAAACAATAATGGCTCTAAAAAGAAAGGCTGCATGGGTGTGTTAGCCATACCGTTAATCTTGGGCATAATCATTTCATGTTTATTGTAACAAAGAGCAAAAGCATAAACGAACGAAAGCCAACCTACCTCTATTATGAGATAAGTTGGCTTTTAACTTACTTACTTTTCTTATTCAATCTTGAATCTGAAACTTTGCCTACTAATGGCTTTCTTGGTGTGGGTTTGGTCTATACTAACCCATGAATCCCTGCAAAATACTTTTTCATAAAATCATTCATAGCTATAAATATTTAAAATTAGACATATATACAAGGATATATAAAGGGCAAGAATAGTACAAACGAATTGAATGATACTTGATATATTCGAAGTAGAAATAGTGATAATCTCCGAATTTTGAGCGATTGGAAAGCTACAATATGCAGGAATATATGGTAAGTTGAAACATAGAAATAAGTTATGAACAAACGGTAAACTCATCTATAATAATCTTGATGATAAAGTAGATTATAGTTATCTTTGTGGTGGTAATAACATGTTGAACTATCTCTGTTTATCCTGTTTAAACCATGAATTAAACCATAAAGAAAGGGCAGATAGGCATTAAGCTGATAATCAAGATTATAATGACTTTAATAATAAGAGTCTGGGGGGCGCGAGGTCGCTGGTTCGAATCCAGTCATCCCGACAAGCAAGCAAAGCATCGACAATCATTTGGATTGTCGATGCTTTTTTTTTATTCAATTCCATCAAATACACCAACCAAGAGATTAAAGAACTGCTTACCAGCAGAAGCCTCTCCTCCGACCAGCGTAGGCTTCTCCTGGTAGCAAGAAAGGCCTATGCTCCAAACAAGACAAGCCTGCGCTGGTCGGAGTATGTTCAAAAAAGGCAGGGAACGTTAGAAACACTTATTTCATCTTCTTTCAACTGTATCAGCCACTGTTAAACTTTTCTATTTCCGTTAAAAATACGTAAAGCAAGGCTTTTGCAAATGAGTATAGATTTCAGCCCAAAGTTGTGTAAATTGAATCATTATTCCCTATGATGCAACTTTATTTTAATATATTTGAGTATATGTATTATATATAAGGAAAAAGACTTTATTCCTTATATATAAAATAAGATTGAACATCCTAATATTAAAATGTGAGCAACTCGCTAAATGGTTAAATTCAAAAATGGCATAAAATAGATAAAAGTGAATTTCTACTTTGTACCATTTGAGGGGATATTGAATCAAAATATTGAATATCAATATTTTATATCATTTCCAAATATTCACTACTGATTATTAGTGAATATAATCCTTGTTTTATTTTGCCTATTCCTAAAATCTCTGTAACTTTGTTGATAATACACATTAAATATAACCATTATGAGAAGATTTTTCATTCTTATTATTTTAATTACTACATTGTTTAATGCTTCTTATGCCCAAAATGATGTTACTACTTTTTTAGGCATACCAGTTGACGGCTATAAAAATGAAATGAAGCAAAAACTAATAAACAAAGGTTTTGTTTATGATAGTAACAATGACTGCTTTGATGGAGAATTTAATGGCTATGATGTATCTCTATATATAGCAACCAATAACAATAAAGTTTGGAGAATTATGCTTGCTGATAAACATCAAGTAAATGAAACTGATATTAAAATCAGATTCAACAAACTTTGTAGTCAATTTTCTAACAACAAAAAATATACCGCAGCAAACTTTATGGATTTTACCATACCTTCTGACGAAAATATTAGTTATGAAATGTTGGTAAACAAAAAAAGATATGAAGCGGCATTTTGCCAAGAGCCAAATATGGAAATGGTTGATACGATAGCATTACAACAAAAAATAAAGGATGCTGTTTTTGAAAAGTTCACAAAGGAACAGATTGATAATCCAACAGAAGAAGAAAAGAATGAAATTGAAGTTGCAGCAAGAGCTGCAGCATTATTATATTCTTGGGAGTTGATGGAGAAAAAATCCGTATGGTTTATGATAAACGAAATATATGGTAAATATTATATATCAATGTTTTATGACAATGAATATAATAGGGCAAATGGTGAAGATTTATAAAATATAAATATGGAAGAATTAAGCATTAAATGTGGAAAAGTAACAGATAGCCTTGAAGTATTGAAGTCTATTTGTATGGAAAAATCCGAAGAATTGACAACACAAATTGAAGTGTCTAATCAATCTGCAACAACTGTTGCTTTTTGGACAGAGGATTTTCCTGAGTTAATTTGTGTCGCAAGATTCAATAAAAATGATGAAGGTAAGATTGTTTACGAATTAGATTTTTCAGAATCTACATTGTAATATTAGTCTATATAAAATCAGATGGTTTCAATCATCTGATTTTATTGTCTAATATTAAAAATCTAATAAATCATAGCATCTTAACAACTCTTCTCTTCTTAGCCCTAGATATCTTTTTGTAACACTAATATTGGAATTTATAAACGTTGCAAAAACATCCTTCAGATGAATCAGCGCCCCTTAACTAACTGATTCACAATATCAAATCCTGACTTTTTAGGCTGATTAATTGGATTTCAAAAAATCAGTGCGGCAATCGCCATAAAGACATTAGAAAGCTATGTTTTACACCTAATAAAGCATAGTTTTACGCTTGCTAAACCGTCACTTTCCAAAGGCTGACTTTTTCAAACATTAAAAATCAGGCAAAAAAGTCAGGAATCGGCATTGACAATCAATGTGTTATATACACCTGATTCATCTGAAGGATATTTTCGCATCTTTATTTTAGGGAAGTGTAACCGAGACTCTTCGCTCCGCTCTGAGTAACAATTGTCATAAACAAAAAAGCACCGGCAATCACTTGGGCGCCGGTGCTTTTCATTATAGGTCTTATTATTTATTGCAATGCCTCAGGGTCATTATAGCGTATATATACGCCATAGTCGTAGATGTAGCGGTTCAAGCCCGAGGTATTGTTCTCAAGCCCCTGACGCTTGCCCGAGAGCACTTCTTCGGACATTTTCTTCTCGTCGAGGATGCGCTGAAGCGTCTCCGGATTGTTCTGATAATGACCGGGATAGAGTTTCTCAATGCCATGCTGCTGCATGTATTCGGCCGTGCGGGTAGTCGTTTCAATCAGTTGTTTGAAAGTACCGGTAAAGAGCAACAGGTTGGTAGAGCCGAAAGCATCGCCACTGAATCCGTAATGACGGGCCTTGTCAAAGAAGGTGGTAGAACCGGGAGTATGTCCGGGAGTATACAAAAACAGGAGAATTGTTTTTCTCATAATGTCTCGATAATTAAATATGGTTACATTCTGTTCTTAGCCGATTCGCCTGCACCTGTTCCCTTGTATTTGTTCTGGGCGCTGTTGAAATGGTATGATACTCTCAGCGTAAGTGCAGACGAATAATATCTGTTGTCCTGATTTACATAACAGCTGCCAAAATCTGAAATGACATACTCATGCTTGGTATTGAAAACATCGCTCCATGAAAGCTTGAAAGAGAGTGCATCGTTCTTAAGAAACGACTTGCCAACAGAGACATCCAACCCATGGATAGGAGAATCGAAGTTATATATCAGTTTGTCGAAGGGACTGATGTACTGATAGTCGAGGTCGATGATCCAACTCTTCTTCAGTCGGAATGAGTTATAGGCCTGCAACAGATACATAGGCTTGCCTAAGCTGATGCGACGCATGTCATTCGCAGCGCGAGGGTCAATGACATCGGTCTCAAAGAATTGTTTCTGTATGCCTACCGTATAACGAGGATACCACACTCCGAAAGAAGGAGCGGTTGTGAGGTAAGCGCTCAACTTATGGACGGGATCGGCAGCATTTGTGTACTGAATCATTGCCACCCCCTCGTCATTGTAGGGATAGCCACGTCGGAACACCTTGTTATCGACACGCTCGTAGTTGCCGCTGAAACTAATCCATTTCCACTGTGCCATGAGCGAGAGAGTGCGCTGAATCTCATTCTTCATTAACGGGTCGCCTGTCTGATAAGTGAATTTGTTGTCGTAGCTGATCTCTTTCGACATAGTTTCGAATCGAGGTCTGATGGTCTTGCCTGTATAGCTAAGACTGAGCCTCACCTGCTTTAGCTTGGTTGAGAAGCTGATAGATGGAAACCAACTGTCGTTGCTGCGATGCACATTGTTGTCTGTATTAATGTGATCTGCATAATCGAACTTGGCATGCTCGTAACGCAGACCTGCACTGAACTGACCGAAGGGAAGAGCGACCGAATATTGGGCAAAACCAGCAAGGGTATTCTCCTCCATTGAGGCATCCGAATTTGGAATCGGGGTAAAGTTGATGGCGTATGTCTCGTCTGCAGACACATAGGTCTCTTCCATACCCATCTGCAGTTCTCCTTTCCATACGGGATACGACAGCACCAGTTTGGCTGCTGTCATAGCCGTAACAGCTTCGGTATTACTCTGCATTGATGCCTTTCCTGTCCAACTCGTTTCGCTGATGTCGGTTACCCCACCTGTCTTACGACGCACATAATCGGCATTGAAGTTGATGTGCAGCTTATCGACAGTACCATCATAATAAAGGTTGCCATTCAGATTATGGTTTGTGGGTTGGTGCGAGTCATTGATGGCATGGAGATGATCTATCAGTTCTTCATTTCTTAATACGTCCTCATCCATCAGCATTTGGGTTTTACCGATGGTGTTGTCTGACCATTCCGTTCGGAATCCCAACGAATGCTTTTCATTGATTTGCCAGTTGGCGCCACCCATATACTGCCATCCACCATTGTGCCTGCGATAGTCAATGATACCCACTTGACGGTTGTCGAGAATCTTGTCTCCCACCTTAGTGATGGTTCCACCATCGAGATTGGAAATCTGATAATCGCGCTGGTTCCAATAGACCACCTTACCGAAGAGGTCCCAACCCTTCCAGCGGTAATTAAGGTCGAGGACAGACCACGAAGGTTCCTTGTCATGACAGTCGTAAATATACTGCTTTGCCTGGCTGGTCAATGCATAACTGAAACCCTCGCCTTGACGCTTTACAGTACGGATGCGCACCACGCAACGCACCTCCCCACCATATTCCGCACCAGGATTGCTGATGACGTCAATGCTCTTGATATCTTCAGACATAAGGTTGCGAAGCTCAGCGTTGTCAGTAACCTTTCGTCCGTTGACATAATAGAGTGGAGCACCGCGGCCAATGACCTCGAGATTGCCTCCCATCGATATCATGCCTGGCACCTTGCCCAGCACATCCAGCGCATTGCCTTCGTGCTCGAGTACGGAGCCTGCAATGTCTGTTACCAGGGCATTGCCTTTGAGTGAGGTCTTAGGCAATGTGCCTTTCACCACCACCTCGTCGAGCGTGTTCGAAAGGCTGAACATTGTTACAAGCGCCTCTTCTTTGAAATGTGACACAGGTAAGGTCTGTTTCTGATAACCTATCATTGATAACTGCACAATATCGCCTTTTCCTTCCAACTCAAAGCATCCATCGCTTGAGGTGATTGTACCTGTCACGAACGTTGAGTCGGGAAGCATACGCATCACAACGTTTACGAACTCGAGAGGGTTGTTATTCTCGTCGACAACCCTTCCCTTGATACCTTGTGCCTGCAAGCTACAGCAGATGATGAACAGCGCAGTGGCTGTTGAAATAAGATGTTTAATCATAACTTTTTATAATGTATATTTAGTGATATCTTATCGATGCCAACATTTTGATGGCAATCTTCCATCGCAATTTCGCTGCAAAGAAAGATGTCTTTTTGTCTGCCTCCAAATAAGTGGGACAACTGCCAAGATATAGGGATATTTAGCCAATGTGGGACAAAAAACAAAGGATGACATGTCACGATAAATACACGAATTGAAACGTAACAATATCTTTCAATCCGACAACATCCCCTTTCCATTCATCATCAAATCCTTTCCAAATATCCCTAATATGCTTGTTTTCAGTTGGATTGTTTGTGTATAAGAAAGAAATCAACTATCTTTGAACGAAATATTGATCATTTCACTCCTCCCAAAAGAAAGAATGAAAAGAATACCTAATCAACTAATAAAAGACTATCTAATAGTAGAATGCGCGTGGATGTGCATAACGTTTTTGGCGCATCCCATGTTACTGACTCCAGACCAAAGAGCTGTCCCTCTTCCAGTATTTAAGATTGTGCATGGCTCTTTCTTTCTGCTGACGTTGGTGTTGAGTGAAATTATTGTGACTTATATCTTCCAAAACAGTTTCACATACTCTGCAGGTTTCTGGGGACGGTTGAAACATTTCGCACTTTGTGCTGTTATCGGAGTTCCCATCTTCAATATTTTCCTCAATCAATCGAACACCATAATGATGTGGGACTTCTCAAGATATTACTATGCGTGGATTGATATAGACGGGACATTTACATTGAAGTGGTACATGAAGACAATAAATTTATGTGCTATGCTTTCCGTAATATTGATAATAGCCATGATGGCAATAACCAGAGTCAGAAATATAGAGCACACCCTTCTGGAATTGGCTTCAATCAACAGAATGTTAGAAACAGAACAAACCAAGCTGCGTTCACGCCTGCCAAAAGATAATGTGACAGACAAAATCGTCATTCATGGCGATAGCCACGAATCATTGACTGTGAATCCTCTTGACGTCATATACGTGGAGTCGGTGGGCAATTATCTCAACATTGTTTATCTCAACGATTCCGAACTGTGTCAGAAGCGACTTCGCAGTTCACTGAAGGAAGTTGAGGAGACACTTGAGGCTTATCCATTCTTGGTACACACCCATCGTGCCTTCCTCGTCAATATCAACTTTATCACGCAGGTGTCCGGCAATTCAGCAGGCTATAAGATCAGTATGTTCAGTACAGACCGGGTGTTGCCTGTTTCAAAAGCCAATGTACCCTTGTTCAGAGAAAAAATCATAGAACTTGGAAAGAACTTAGAATAGTATTACATACCACGACCTTTCCGTTTCGTTGGGACGTAACGTGATGCCTTTACAGTCTTGGCTGCTTGTAGCCAGCAGCGGAGTCGGAAGTTCTGGTCCTCCTCATTCTTCTTGCGACCATCCCAGCCAGTCTCACTACTGACAGAGCCACCACCAGCGCAAGGGATATTGACATAGTGACCATCAATGAGGACAATGGCTACCTCGCGTACAAGTTTGGCGGTGTCGGGCTTCTCAAAGAGAGGATAGCAAACCTGCAACATCCGATGACTGTTGCTGACGGAGATATTTTTCGCGACGAAGGTTATCTCCAAGTTCACTCATATCATTCTGCTGCTTCAGATATAGCTTCCTCTCGCTGACGATGCAGTTCTGCGCAGTTGTCATGACTCTCTTACCATAGGTATCAAATGTCTTATCGAAGTATTCTTTGATGTTTGTATTCTGAACTTTCATCCATTCATCGATGTTTCCAAAACGAGGAGGACGCTCAGTAATCTTTGGAGCTTTTATGTCATTCTGTACAGCCTCATCAGCACTATTGTTCAGCAACATACCGACAACACAGAACACGACAAGAACAATCACCGCAATGATTAAAAGGAAACGCTTGTTCATCATCCAACGTATTTAAAATGATTATTTCACAACAGAACGGGCCTTCTTCAAAAGCGCCTTGGAAGGTTCAGCAGGAAGGTCGGTCGGCATCAGATACCAACGGACGGTCCAGTTCAATTCTTCACCCGGCTGCAAGGTAGTATAGGCACCTTGTTCTTCAATTTCCACAAATGTCTTTCCCGGATTGGCGTAAATCTGAATTTCCGCTTCTGCAGGTGCCGGTTCAGCAGGCTTCAAGTCGGGGAACTTCTTCACGAAAAGCAGTCCTTTGTCGCAGAAAGCCAACCACCCCTTACCGTCGGCGTTGATCTTACGATTGACACGGTCTTCATCCAACACATACCAAGCTACCTTCTTTTCATACACAAACGGAAGGCCCGCCATGTTGTTGGCCGGAGTCACTTCCTTCGCATCGAAGAAAAGAATACCTCCATTGGGGACTCTGGAGATTTCCCAAGGAGCCACCTTGCGTGTCTCGCCCGATTCATTGACAAGGGTATAGGTAATGACAATCGCATTATCCTTGGTATCGGCCACAAACTCCTTGCGTACCTTATAGCCAAAGCGCTTTGACTTTTCTCCTGTGAGTACCAGTTTGCCGTCAGTCACCTCGGCATCGAAGGGCTTGGTATCATATTCGGGTACAGGAGGCCAATTCCATTCCGACTGAGGACTGGTCCAAAATGTACTTCCAAAGGAATTGGGCATTCGGGTTTGAGAAAGGATTTCCGTATCCTTATACTTGTACGACACAATTTTACCTCCTCGCGAGGCATCCACCGTCAAGGTTACATCGCCCACACTAAGGCTGTACTTTCCATTTTCAAGACTATTGACAGTCTGGGCAGAGAGGGTAAAACCTCCCATAGAAGCTGCTACAAGCAGCAAAAGAACAATTCTCTTCATGTTTTATTGTATTTAGTTTCCGCAAAAATGCTCAATTATTGGCAGACTTGCAAATTTCAGTAAACAAATCTTACCCCAACTGTACATAAGGACAGACAAAAGCCCTACAAACAATGCATTTTTCCACACAATAAAAAAGTGGCTGCACTCGAAAGCACAGCCACCGGCAGATATATAATAACGGAGAGAGGCTATTCAGCTCCGTTGATTATACAGATACTCAATCGGTTCCAGTCGGGTTGTTGAGGGAAGATGTCACCAATGCCCTTACCTTCAGCGGTAATGCGGTCGGCACTGATATTATATTGCTGCATCAGGATACTCTTCACCGTATCCGCACGCTTTTGCGAAAGTTGCTGGTTGAACTCAAGGCTACCTTCCGGCGATGCATAACCGGTTATCAAAATCTTTGCCGACGGATTGTCCTTCAAGTAACCGGCTACACGTTCCACATCGGGCAACTGCAAGTTTTCAACCACAGCACTTCCCTGGCGGAAGGTAATGATGGTTTCAGGCATCGGAGCGATTGTCACACTTTCGCTGACTACGACTTCCTGATTTTCCTGACAATCGGCCAATTGCTTCTGCAAGCTTTCAATGTTCTGTGCAGCAGAAACCAATTCAGCGTCACGCTCTGCCACTACCAGTCGCAAGGCATTGATGTCCGCATTGATGGCGTCCATAGAAAGCGGATCGATGACCGGCAACAAAGGCATATAGTGTTCGCCATACGAATTGGGCAAGTGATAGGTAAAGCCCACCAGAATTTCCATGTTGGCACGGTTGATGTCAAAGCCCAGCTTCTTGGCCGGATAGTTACCGGTCAGGTTGTAGACCATAGCAGGCTTTATGGAAAGTGTCCATGCCTTGCTTTCACCCAAATTGAAGTTCAGGCTCAAACCTGTACGGGCTGTCAAGTCATTGGTATCGCTGGCACCCGATACATAGTGATGCAACCATCCCAAACCGGTTACGGTTTCGATTTCAAAGAAAGAGGGTTCTCCCGTGTATTCTCCGAAAAGATTCATCAGATTCATCTTTCCGATGAGGCTCACATCCGTTGCATCGATAGCTGTCGAGCTGTTTGTTGTATTGATATAAGCAAGTCCCTGCACTTCGGTAGCCATGACCGGAGTCCACTGTTTGCCCACTGTAAGGCCAAAGATGGGACGGGCGCTTTTGAAGAAGCCGGCATTCTTCAGCTTCATCACTGCTCCCATATTGCTTCCCAAATACCAATTGTCAAAAAAGCTGCCACTGGGAACAGCCGTGGTTTGCGCAGTCATTGTCAATGTTCCCACTAAGGCGAATACTGATAACAGAATAATTTTCTTCATAAGATGTCTAATTTAGTTAATATGATTCCAAACTAATTTTACTACATAACAAGCCAAGATGCATTAAGTTCACCGCTTCCGAAAAATAAATGCTATCTTTGTACGGCATCTAATGCCATCTTTCATGGACGGACGGAAAATCATACATATAGATATGGATGCCTTTTATGCATCGGTGGAGCAACGCGACCATCCCGAATTGCGAGGGAAGCCCATCGCTGTTGGCCATGCCGAAAAGCGGGGTGTAGTAGCTGCCGCCAGCTATGAAGCGCGCAAATTTGGCGTTCATTCGGCCATGTCGTCACAAAAAGCCATCCAAGTATGTCCGCAACTGATATTCGTGCCGGGACGTATGGACGTCTACAAGGAGGTTTCCGCACAAATCCATTCCATTTTTCACCGCTATACGGACATCATCGAGCCACTTGCATTGGACGAAGCCTTTCTGGATGTCACCGAGAACAAGCCTGGCATCCCATTGGCCGTTGACATAGCCCGTGAGATTAAAGATGCCATCCGCAACGAGCTGAATCTGATAGCATCGGCCGGAGTGTCGTACAACAAATTCCTGGCCAAGATAGCTTCCGACTATCGAAAGCCCAACGGATTGTGCACCATCCATCCCGACCAGGCGTTGGAGTTCATATCCCGTCTGTCCATCGAATCATTTTGGGGTGTAGGACCGGTCACGGCACAAAAGATGCATTCGGTAGGCATACACAAAGGGAGCGACCTCCAACAATGCAGTCTGGAAATGCTGACACGCCTCTTCGGGAAGGCAGGCAGCTTGTACTACGATTTCGCCCGAGGAATTGACCTACGCCCGGTAGAGCCGGAGCGTATCCGCAAATCGGTAGGATGCGAGCATACGCTCGAAAAGGACATTCATACTCGGTCGGCGGTTATCGTTGAACTCTATCACACAGCAACCGACCTATGCGGGCGTCTCGAACGGAGCTGTTTCAGCGGAAACACACTGACCTTGAAAATCAAGTTCTACGACTTCACGCAAATCACCCGTAGCCTTACCCAGGAAAAAGAACTGCGGACGATGAAGGACATACTCCCCTTGGCCAAGCAGCTGTTGAAAGGAATCGATTACAGCATGAGACCTATCCGCTTGATAGGTCTGACCGTATCAAACCCGAAAGAAGAACATGGGAACCACCAAGAATGGCGACAATTGGAAATAGAATTTGCTCAACATCGCTAATTGTATTATTTTTGCACCTCTATTTATAGCTATCAAAAGATGAAAATAAGAATCACCCCTCCACAACGCATCGGTGTCACCATCCAGTTGCCTGCTTCCAAGAGCATCAGTAACCGGGCTTTGGTCATCAATGCATTGGCAAAGGGGAACCAACATCCTGAAAATCTTTCAACTTGTGACGACACATTCGTCATGGTTAGAGCCTTGGAAGGAGATGCCACCGGCACCATCGATATCATGGCCGCCGGAACTGCCATGCGCTTCCTCACCGCCTATCTGTCGGTCACTCCCGGAAGCCGGATTATCACAGGAACCCAACGGATGCAACAACGTCCCATTCAAATACTGGTCAATGCCTTACGCGAATTGGGAGCCGACATCGAGTATGTCAACAACGAAGGATTTCCACCCCTGCGCATACACGGACGCGAATTGCAGAAAGACCACATCAGCCTCCCCGGCAATGTGAGTTCACAATACATCTCAGCTTTGTTGATGATTGGTCCATCCCTGAAGAATGGATTGAAAGTTACCCTGACGGGCGACATCATCTCAAAGCCTTACATCAACCTGACGCTACAACTGATGACCGACTTCGGTGCCAAAGCATCGTGGACGAACGAACATGAACTGCAAGTCGAGCCTCAACCCTACCAATCCACTCCTTATTATATAGAGAGTGACTGGAGCGCCGCTTCGTACTGGTATCAGATAGCGGCATTGAGTAAAGAAGCGACCATTACGCTTCCCGGCTTGTTCCAAAACAGTTATCAAGGCGACAGCAAGGTGGCTGACATTTTCCGTTCCTTAGGTGTCGAAACAATTTTCAACGACAAGACCGTCACCTTGCAAAAGACAGGAGAATGCGTAGAGCGGTTGGACTACAATTTCATCAACCAGCCCGACTTGGCCCAGACGTTTGTCGTAACTTGCGCCCTGCTGGACATTCCTTTCCGTTTCAGCGGTCTTCAGAGCCTGAAAATCAAAGAGACCGACCGTATGGCGGCACTCATCTGCGAAATGAAGAAGTTAGGATATGTATTGCAAGAAAGCGACGGTTCTGTCCTGTCCTGGGAAGGCGAACGGTGCGAACGGAACGGCGAAGCCATCGACACCTACGAAGACCACCGTATGGCCATGGCCTTTGCACCGGCTGCACTGGTGCTTCCTGAATTATTCATCAACGATCCGCAAGTAGTAAGCAAATCATACCCGCACTATTGGGAGGATTTGCGGAAAGCAGGATTCACCATCAAGGAGGAATAAAACATTATGTGGATACTGATTGTTGGACTGATAGCGCTGACCCTAATCGCCATGATTATCGGGAAGTGGTACTACTACCGCATCAATAAGAAGATTGAAAAGGGTGAATTGCAAGAGGCCCCTGCTGTGGTGGAAGTGGACGACGAATGTTGCGGCCAGCATGAAGTTTGCGAAAAAGACAGTCTGTTGGCTGCCGTAAGCAAAGGGATTGAATATTACGACGATGAAGAACTTGACCGCTTCCGTGGGCGTGCTTCGGACGATTATACGGACGAAGAAGTGGAAGAGTTCCGCGAAGTGATGTTCACTTGTAAGGACGACGAGGTAGCCGGTTGGTGCCGGAGCCTGCAATTGCGAGGCATCGAACTGCCCGATGAATTGAAAGACGAGCTGTTCCTGATTATCGGCGAACGACGGACGGGACACTAATTTTTGGAAGGGAGATAATAAGGAGATAAAGCATTTTTAGTAGTCAAAGAAGTTATCACTCCGCTGCGCTCAGTCAGGAGTTAAAGCCAAATGTATTTGTGGATGTTTACTTCAGACGAAGCTATCGGCTAACAGGCGAAGCCTGTGATAACTACTAAGTCCGAAGGACTGATAACTACTTTAACTACTTTAACTACTTTAACTACTAAAATTAAGCTTGCGAAAGATAAAATAAAATATAAAGATGAAGGAATTCACCGAATTGCTACACTACACCTTTTTCCAACATGCACTGTTGGGAAGTCTGCTGGCAAGTATTATTTGCGGAATCATCGGTACGTACATCGTAACCCGCCGACTGGTGTTCATCAGTGGGGGCATTACCCATGCCTCATTCGGAGGTATCGGCATCGGGCTATACACGGGAATCTCTCCCCTACTCTCCGCAGCCATCTTTGCTGTATTGTCTGCATTCGGAGTTGAATGGCTCAGCAAGCGGAAGGATATGCGTGAAGATTCAGCCATTGCCGTGTTCTGGACTTTCGGCATGGCCATCGGTATCATATTCAGTTTTTTGGCGCCAGGCTTTGCGCCCGATTTATCGGCATACCTGTTCGGAAACATTCTAACCATCACCCCAACGGACCTTTGGATGCTGGCAGGACTATCCGTCTTGTTGGGTGCTTTCTTCATTTGCTTCCTGAACCCCATTGTCTACATTGCTTTCGACAGGGAGTATGCCCGGTCACGACAAATCCCGGTCACGCTGTTTGAATACATTCTGATGATGTTCATCGCTCTCACCATTGTGGCCTGTCTTCGCATGGTGGGTATCGTATTGGTTATCTCGCTGCTCACATTGCCACAGATGACCGCCAACCTTTTCACACAAAGCTTCAAG
>JAFVTL010000128.1 GCA_017503235.1 Bacteroidaceae bacterium
CCTGAAGTTCATGAAAATCATACCGTGACTTTCCGTTTGCAGGCACCGAAGGCGGTGAAAGTCCAGATTGTCGGAGATTTTACTCCGCAAGGTACGGTAGATATGGTAGAGAACGAGCAAGGAGTGTGGGAATACACCACGTCGGAACCCTTGGCTCCGGAACTTTATTGCTATAACTTTGTGGTGGACGGACTGAAGATTAACGACCCTTCCAATGTGTACCGCATTCGCGATGTGGCCAGTGTGTTCGATGTCTTTATCGTTGGCGGTGAACGGGCAGACTTGTATCAAGTGAACAATATCCCTCATGGTACGGTGGCTAAAGTTTGGTATCACAGTCCCTCGCTGGGAATTGACCGCCGGATGACGGTCTACACTCCGGCTGGCTATGAGACCGGCAACAAACGTTATCCTGTATTTTACCTTTTGCACGGGATGGGTGGCGATGAGAATGCTTGGAGCGAGTTAGGACGTACTGCACAGATTATGGATAATTTGATTGCCCAGGGTAAAGCGGAACCGATGATTGTAGTGATGACCAATGGCAATGCTTCACAGGAAGCGGCTCCGGGCGAAACGTCATTGGGCTATATGTCGCCTACCATTCAATTGCCGAAGACCATGGAAGGTTCGTTTGAGACACATTTCCCCGAAGTGGTGAAGTTCATCGACAAGCACTACCGCACGAAGGCAAACAAGAATGCCCGTGCCATTGCGGGGCTTTCGATGGGCGGATTCCATTCGCTGCACATCTCCAAACAGTATCCTGATATGTTCGGATACATCGGCTTGTTCTCGGCGGCCATCAATCCCAATCAAGGTGTCCAGTCGCCTATATACGAGGACATGGAAGGCAAGCTGAAGGTACAGTTTGCCAAGAAACCGCAACTCTATTGGATTGCCATCGGGAAGACCGACTTCCTTTACAAGGATAATGAAAAGTATCGGAATATGCTTGATGCGGCCGGTTATCCTTACGAATACTTTGAAAGCGAGGATGGGCACATCTGGAAGAACTGGCGTATTTATCTGACGGAGTTCGCACCGAAACTGTTTAAATGAGAAAAGGTGGGTGTGCCGAAATGCACATCCACTTTTTTTTTAGGCACGGATTACACGGATTGCACGGATAAATATGATGTAAACATACACTAAAAACCGTGTTAATCCGTGTAATCCGCGCCTAAAATACATTTATGACACTCGTTCTTTTTTCTTATTCTTCCAGCCACTTTTGAATCAAAGCTTTCGCTTCCTTCTGCATGTCTTCGGGCAGGGTGCTGATACGTGCCTTATGGCTGCCTCGGGGTTCCACAAAAATGTGGAGGTTCTCTTTCTTCTTGGTGTTCAACCAAGTGACGGCTGCAGCTGACCATGGGTCTATTTCGCCATAGATGAAGACCATCTTCGGGTCGTTCTTCTTCAAGAACTTGGTGATTTTCTTACCTAAGGTCTTGTCCCACTTCACAAACTGTGCGTCTTCCGGGAGTACCAGTTTTCTCAAATAATCCTTGGTGTCCTTGATGACCATGTAATCCTTGAACGGACGCATGTCGTAGCCATAGTAGCCCAATTCGCGGCATGCCTGTACAAAGAAGGAGGAGAAGGAACCGTTCACGTCAAAGTAAGATGGATCGCTGATAGCCAGGAAGTGCTTGAAGATTTCTTCATCGCTGCTATCCAATGCCGGGATGGTGCTGACCGAAGTACCCCATTGCCACATGGCGAATGGATATTCCAATACGGCAAAGTCATAGATTTCGGCTATTGGTGCACGGAATTCATATTTCTTTTCTATGCAATGCTTTTCAAAGAGGGGTTGCAAGGCTTCGCGGCGCTTCAACACTTCCAATTGGAAGGCTTCGATGGTTTGGCGTTCTTCAGCTGTACCTACATGGTAGCGGAGGAACGGCTCGTGGCGTCCGTCTTCCACGCCATAGCACAATGGAGCTACGTAAGGAACGGAGATGTCCACGTCTTCCGGATAGAAGGTACGGTAGAGCATGGTTGTCTGTCCACCCTTGCTGATACCGGTGGCTATCCACTTGCCCGGATAAATCTGCTTGAAGGCATTGCGGATGGCATGCAGGTCGTCAGCACTGTTCTTGGCGGTCAGGTATTGCCAGTCGCGCGGTTCGGGAGTCGATTCGAGGAAGTAGCGATATTCCACGAAAATCATGTTCGTATTGAACCACTTTGAAAGTTCTTCCCGATATTTGGGGTTGAAGGCGTATGTGCCGCCATAGCCCTCAGTGACCAATACGGTAGGACGGTCGAAACCTACGTGCGAAACAACAACACGTTGAGTGAAAGTTCCCAGTTCAGGGTTTTCGTGGTCGATGGGTTGTGTGAAACGTACGACATACTTTTCAGCGAACTCACCACTTTCCAAATCTTTGATTTCTGTAATGTGGGAGATGGATTTCATCTTCTGTTGCAGCTCAGTTTGTGCAACGGCGTTGAACGGCAGGCAGAACCATGCCATGACGAGCAGCAAGAGGCTGCTACTGATGTGTGTTCTTCTCATTTGTATATTATTTATGGTTTGTTGGCTGTAAAGATAGGAAGTCTTTGCGGAAACTCCAAACTATTCTTCCATTACGATGGCTCTTGACCTTCGTTGTGGGGTGATTTTTCCCATTTGTTTCAAATATTTGATGAGCGCGGCGTCGGTCGTTGTTTCCATTTCTTGTCGGGGAATGGACTCGTCGAACCGATAGCTGGCAGCTATATATCCGTTCATGCTTACTTTGTAGCGCTTGTTTTCATCCAAAGGTTTCCCCTGCATGTCGGTCATCGTTACTCCGATTGCTTCTCCGTTGTGAGTGTGCAAGGTGTATTTCATTCCGGCAGGCAGCAAGTCGGCCTTTTGGCTCCCCTTCTGATGGGAGTTCATCAGCAGGATGCGTATTTCGTCGGGAGTCATTTCGAGTGTCACAATCTGGTTCTTGAACGGATCCAAACGGTATACGTCGCCCAATGTGATGGCTCCTTTGGGTAGTTCCTTGATGCGTACTCCTCCCGAGTTCTGGAAGGCGAAGTCTGTACCGCAGAAGCTGTTGAGAGCATCAGCCATCAGCATTCCCAATGGTTGTGTGCCGTCGAATTGTGCATGGACTTCGGCCAAAGGCTTGTTCAGTGGCATTTCTTGGTGGAACTTTTGGATGAGTGAAGTGGCGGTTGGGTCTGCTTTTTCCAGTGTCTCCACCTTTATCAGTTCGGTCTTTCGTTCGGTTATAGTCTTTCCGCCCAGTGTGAGGGTCACTTTATTGATGTAGTTCAGTTTTTCTTCTGCCTGGGCAATCAGCACACCGTTTGTCAGTTGTGTGCGGCTGATACGCGTATGTGAATGGCCTCCGATGATAAGGTCCAGTTCGGGCATGGCTTCTGCCAGTTTCTTGTCATCGTCTGTCCCAAGGTGTGTCAGCGCAATGAATACATCACATTCTTGTCTGAGGAAACGGTATTTTAATGCAGTCTCAATCGGGTCCTCAAAATGAATGCCCTCCATTCCCATCGGATTTGCACCGGGAATCAAGCTGCCGTCTCTCCGGCGGTGTGAAGTCTCAGTCAGACCCAGTATGGCAATCCGGATGCCGTCTCTCTCTACAAGGGCATAGGGCTGAGGCTGCGAAAGTAGCGCCTTGTCTTTGTCCACTTGCATGTTGGCGCACAACAATTCAAACTCGGCCTGTTCCCGGCAGACTTCCAAAGCTTTCTGCCCATAGTCGAACTCGTGGTTCCCCGGC
Organism: Bacteroidaceae bacterium; assembly: GCA_017503235.1. GTDB lineage: Bacteria > Bacteroidota > Bacteroidia > Bacteroidales > Bacteroidaceae > Phocaeicola. Next base: position 3,750 of record JAFVTL010000128.1, read on the forward strand.
ACTGCATATTGGTATCCGGTGAGGTTCATCAGGTCGATGATAGGCATTCCCCGTTGGGGGTATTGGTCTACGACGGGATTCCCGGAGAACATGTCGCCGCCACTTAGCAGCAAGGTGTTCGGGTGCTTGGTACGTTCTTCCTCCATGAAGCGGACTATCTTGTCATAGGGAGTAATGGTACCATGCATGTCATTGGTGGAATAGATTACGAGCGTTCTTTCCTCGGCTCGTAATGCATACGGGCACAGCATGTATAGCAAGAGAAGAAGGCAGAATCTTTTCATCTTTTCAGGTTTATGTATGGGCAAAGATAATGAAACTTTTTATAATTCATGAAAATGGACAAACGGATGTATGTTTCTTTATTTAGGAATTGTCAAGAATGACGCCTGAGATGTTTGCGTTAAGAATATTTAAGAAAGTTTATGTCGGATAAACATAGGAATGGCTTGTCTGTATAGCCGTTACTTCCCTTACCGTTTGGTGTGTAGAAACAGGACCAAGAGCGGCTTGTCCTGCTTGGAGCGTAGGCTTCTGCTCCGACCAAGTGCGGCCGCTCTTCCGAGCAGGAAAAGCCGCTCCTGGTAGGCAAGTATAGCCTTGCTTCCCTTAGTAATGCAACGGTCGGCGCATAAAACAAAACGAGGCTTGCTCTCGCAAACCTCGTTTTGCTCTTCCTCTTGGACTTGAACCAAGGACCCTCTGATTAACAGTCAGATGCTCTAACCGACTGAGCTAAGGAAGAATTATGTTACACGTTGAGATTTCTAGCTCTTCCTCTTGGACTTGAACCAAGGACCCTCTGATTAACAGTCAGATGCTCTAACCGACTGAGCTAAGGAAGAATGTTATTTTTCTCAAATGCGGTGCAAAGATAATAGGTTATTTCGAAATATGCAATATCTTTGCAGAAAAAAATAAGACAAGATGAAGAAAATTACCGGAATCATCGTTTCCCTTGCGGTTGTTGTGTTAGGTTGCAGCCTATTTACGGCTTCAGACAATAGTGATAGCCGCAATTTCCAGATTGTAAAAAGCCTCGACGTGTTTAATGCCGTATTCAAGGAACTGGATATGTTCTATGTCGATACGATTGACCCCAAGGAGGTAGTGGAGTATGGTATCCGCGCCATGCTTGCCAAGACCGACCCCTATACGGAATATTATCCGGAGGAGGACAATACGCTGAAGGAAATGACTTCGGGCAAGTTTGGAGGGGTCGGTTCGGTAATCCGCTATTATTCACCGCGCAAACGGGTGGTGGTCGTGGAGCCTTCGGAAGGAAATCCGGCGGCGGAAGCGGGATTGAAAGCCGGTGATGTCATTTTGGAAATCAACGGGGTGGAAATGGTGCAGGAAGACCGTGCTCCCAATGAAATGACTTCTTATGTCAGCGACCATCTGCGGGGCGAGCCGGGTACAACCTGCATCGTGAAGGTGGATCGTCCTACTTCCGATAGCACTTATACTCCGATGGAAATACGTATTACCCGTGGAACCATACGTACCAATCCCGTACCTTATTATACAATGCTGAATGATAGCGTGGGTTATATCTTTATCAGTACCTTCTCGATGGAGGGATGCTCGAAGGATGTAAAGAAGGCTTTGGTGGAACTGAAGCAGCAGGGGGCCCGTGCTCTGGTCATGGACTTGCGCGGCAATGGAGGCGGACTCTTGAGTGAGGCCGTTGAAGTGTTGAACTTCTTCGTACCGAAGGGACTGGACGTGGTTATGACCCGAGGGAAAGTGAAACAGGCCGGACATACTTACCGTACGAATAATGAACCGATGGACTTGGAGATACCTTTGGCGGTATTGGTGGACGGAGTAACGGCATCGGCTGCCGAAATCGTTTCGGGCGTGTTGCAGGACCTCGATCGTGCGGTGGTGATAGGCGAACGTACCTACGGAAAAGGATTGGTGCAGTCGCTCCGTAACTTGCCCTACAACAGCACCATGAAGATTACTACGGCCAAGTATTACATCCCCAGCGGACGTTGTGTGCAGGCCATTGACTATTCCAAGAAAAACGTGGACGGTAGCTCCGGACGTATTCCCGACAGCCTGACCAATGTATTCCATACAGCGGCCGGACGCGAGGTCCGCGATGGCGGTGGTATCCGTCCCGATGTGGAAGTGAAGATAGACGACCTTCCGAATATCATCTATTATTTATTAAACGATGACCTTCCGTTCGATTATGCAACCCAGTATTGCATCCGCCATCCGCAGATTGCAGCGGCAAAGGATTTCACGCTGACCGATGCCGATTATGCTGAGTTCAAGGCGATGGCAAAGAAACGTGGTTTTACCTACGACCGTCAGAGTGAAGCGGTGCTGAAGAGCTTGAAGGAAATAGCCGAGTTTGAAGGCTATTTGGAAGATGCTTCCGAAGAATTCGCGGCTTTGGAGAAGAAGCTGACTCACAACCTCGATTTGGAACTCGATCGCTTTAGCAAGGAGATACGCAAAGCCTTGACTGAAGAAATCGTCAAACGCTACTATTACGAACGGGGCGGAGTGGAATATGCCTTGAAAGACAGTCCTGAATTGGAGAAAGCGCTTGAAGTGTTGGGCACTCCCGAGGAATACAAGCGTATCCTGGCGCATCCTTAAAACGACCTGTTTATAAAACTGAAGTGACACTCTACGCATTGTAAAGTGTCACTTTAGTTCTATTAAAACGTTCTGCCTTTTCAAATGTTTAATTCTTTCCGTATCATCCAATATCCTACTTTGCTTTCCGAGATGCCTTTCTTTAATTGGTAACTACAGATAAATCGGTCATCTTTGATTTCAGATTCCATATAATAAAATTGACAGGACGGGTGTTGCTCGAAGTATTTAGCATATTCTAATATGTGAGTAGAAATCAAAAAGTGGCTGTTTGGGTATCCCATTAGTAGCTGATTGACTGCCACAGATGCTTCGTAGGCATCTTGGGCATTGGTGCCTCGGAACATTTCATCAAGGACAATCAGACATCTCATGTTCGAACGAGCTTGTATTAGTACTTCCTTAATTCTAAACACTTCAGCCATAAAATGGCTGCGTCCGTCGCGAAGCGAGTCGGGGAGATTGATGGAAGTGTATATAGCATTGTATACAGGACAGGATATAGTATCGGCGGGAACGGGTAATCCGCAATGTGCAAGCCAAATGGTGGAGACGATAGCTTTCAAAGTCGTGGATTTTCCGGCCATGTTTGAACCAGTAAAGATGGAGATATTTCCGTTTGTCAAGTGCCAGTCGTTCTTTTGTGCATCTTTAACGAACGGATGGCGAAAACCTTGGATGCTGCACTCTCCGGTTTCGTTAATGTTAGGAGTGAGGCAGTAGTTTCTTGATAATGCAACCCTACGTGCTGTGTGGCAAACATCGAGGGTGTAGATGCCTGTCAACAAATTGCGTAAGGTGTTGTAATGAACTTGTCTGAAGAGATAATCATATTGGTCGATGATGAAATCTGACAAGTTCGCTTCTTCCATATTCAGCGTTTCTTTCAGTTCCTTAATATAGAAGGCATCTCGTATTTGGTTTGCCCATTCTTGGATGAGGGTTGGAGGATTGTCGGAAAGATTATTCCATGTTTTGTTCAATTGTTGGAGTAAGTGAATACAGAGTTTTACTCCTCGGGAAATGATGTAACGAGTAGAATCGTATTTGAAAATACGGTCTATCTTGTTGAAAAAAGAAATAAAGGTTCCTTTGATGGATAGTTGATCGCGAAAAGCCAAATAATACTCTAAAAAATCCAGTTCTTCTTCATCCAAAGGCAAAGAGGGTAGAGAATCGTAAGCTATGGCTTCTTGTCGTGCCCTGATAGTGGCAAGGTCGCTCAATGGTTGGGCAATCCATTGGCGTATCATCCGCTTTCCTTCCTTTGTTCCTGTTTGTAAAAATAAGGAGGAAAGTGGACGTTCGCCATTGGGGCTATCTTGTATTCCGAGGTCGTTCTGCGTCTGTATGTCTGTCTTCAAGTATTGGAGCATTTTTATTTCTCTATATAGTCTCCATTGCTTCGAATTAACTCGATGAGCTTGTCAACTGCCTGTTCTTCGGGGATGTTCTTTTCGATGCATTCCTTCTTCTTGTAGAGGCTGACCTTGCCGCGTCCGGCTCCTACGTAGCCATAGTCAGCGTCGGCCATTTCACCGGGGCCGTTCACGATACATCCCATGATACCAATCTTCAGACCTTTGAGGTGTGAAGTGGCGGCTTTGATGCGGGCAATGGTCGATTCGAGGTCGTAAAGAGTGCGTCCGCAACCGGGACAAGAGATGTATTCAGTCTTGCTCGTGCGGATGCGTCCGGCTTGCAGAATGCCGAAAGCTGTTGTATCGATTACGGTGTGGGAAAGGTTGCCTTGATTGAGCAGGAAAATGCCATCGCACAATCCGTCGAAGACCAAAGCACCCATGTCGGCCGCCGACTTGATTTGTAAATCTTCAGCTTCGTCTTCCTGATAGTGTTGGAAGAAGACGATTGGGTTTTTCAATCCTTCGTATGTAAGTTCGTGAGCCATGGCTCGGAATTCACCCAAACGGTTAGGATGGTTGCTTTGTGCGATGATGACCACTTCGGGGTGGCGCTTCAGCGCGGCAATCACTTCGTCTGTCATGGCCATGTATGACAAGAAAAGGAACTTCAAGTCGGTCTGTACCAAGTGGAGGCCTATCATCTGTTCGTAGTTGAAGGCGGGATATACATGGGTATATTCCGGTTTCCAGGCTGTAGCATCCACGATGTATCCGATGTCTTCCCGACGGTTTTCCGGCAGATTCTTTCCGCAATAGATATAGTCTGGCTTGAACTGTTCATTGATATCCATGCTTCCATCCAGGCGCTCGGACAAGACAACGGGCAGGTTATCGCCTCCAATGTTGCGGATGGCATTCGTTTCGCGGCGTACGGGTGACAAATAGTTGAATGATGGAGCCACTCTTCCGGGAATGTACGGATGGTCATTACGTTGCAGGATATAGTCCACCAACTTGCGGGCAACAGGGATTTCCGCTTCAGGTGCTTCACTGAGCGATACACGGATGGTGTCACCCAAGCCATCGGCCAACAATGCTCCGATTCCTAATGCAGACTTGATGCGTCCGTCCTCTCCATCACCGGCTTCAGTTACTCCTAAATGAAGGGGGAAAGCCATTCCTTCCTTTTCCATCTCGGCGGCCAGCAGGCGGACGGTCTTGACCATCACTACCGTATTCGAAGCTTTGATAGAGATGACTACATCCATGAATTGTTCTGCCACACAGATGCGTAGGAACTCCATACACGATTCTACCATGCCTTCGGGCGTGTCACCATAGCGTGACATGATGCGGTCAGAAAGGGAACCGTGATTCACGCCGATACGGATGGCTGTATGGTTTTCCTTGCAGATATTGAGGAAAGGAACCAGACGGGCACGTATCTTTTCAATCTCCTGGGCGTATTCCTCATCGGTATATTCCAGTTTTTTGAAAGTACGGGCTGCATCTACATAATTCCCCGGGTTGATACGCACCTTTTCCACATAACGGGCGGCTACATCGGCTACATTCGGGTTGAAATGTACATCGGCTACTAAGGGGGTGTCATATCCTTGTGAACGAAGTCCGATGTTAATGAACTTCATATTCTCGGCTTCGCGTACACCTTGGGTAGTCATGCGTACATATTCTCCACCAGCATCGATGATGCGTTTGGCTTGTTCCACACAGGCTTCAGTATCCAAGGTAACGGTGTTCGTCATGCTCTGGATACGTATAGGATTGGCGCCACCCAAAGGGGTAGCGCCAACATTTACTTCCGTAGACTCACGGCGTGAGTAATTGAATAAATCCATCAATTTGTCTTATAGGTATATTTCACTTCCTTCAGTTCTTCGTTGGCCTTTACAATCTTGTTCTTCAGACTTGTCTTGTAGTCGGCAAACTTTTCAGCCAGTTCAGCATCGCCTAATGCCAGTATCTGTACGGCAAGAATGGCTGCGTTCATGGCTCCGTTGATGGCAACGGTTGCTACAGGAATGCCCGGAGGCATTTGGATGATGGAATAGAGGGCGTCCACTCCATCGAGCACGGAACCTTTGATGGGAACACCAATGACGGGCAATGTGGTACTGGCTGCAATGACTCCCGGAAGGGCGGCTGCCATACCGGCTGCAGCAATGATGACCTTGATGCCTCGTCCAGCAGCATTCTTGGCAAACTCTTCTACGGCTTCGGGGGTGCGATGGGCCGAGAGGGCGTTCATCTCAAAAGGAACTTGCATTTCGTCGAGCAGCTTGGCGGCCTTCTCCATGACAGGGAGGTCGGAAGTGCTACCCATAATGATACTTACGATTGGTTTCATCCTTTACTTTTTTTATTCCAATCCAGCCTGGTATGCAGCGGCATCGAGCAAGCCTTCTACGTCGGCTACATTGTTCGGTTTAATTTTGATTAACCAGCCTTCGCCGTATGGATCCTTGTTAACCAATTCCGGATTGTCGGCCAAAGCTTCGTTTTGTTCCAGCACTTCACCAGCTACGGGGAGGAAGAGGTCAGAAACAGTCTTGACTACTTCGATAGTACCGAATACTTCGCCTTGTTCCAAAGTTTCGCCTTCAGTCGGTATGTCGATGAATACGATGTCGCCCAATTGGTCTTGAGCATAGTCTGTGATACCTACATACGCTTCGTCGCCTTCGATGCGAATCCATTCATGTTCGCTGGTGTACTTGATGTTAGTTGGATAGTTCATGATGTTAAATTTATAAGGTTAATATGATTTTGGGTTCAAATAAACAAAATTCCGGCGATACCACAAAACATTCCGATACAAAATCCGACAATTACTTCTGAAAGACTGTGTTGGCCGGCTATGATACGCGATGTTCCTATGATGCCTGCAAGCAGTACAAAGACACAAAGCAGTATCAATGGATTGAATTGGAATATCAAGCTGAATGATACGAGAGACCCTATCAGGAGGCCTGATGCGGCTGCATGGATACTGACTTTCCAGAAATAATTGATGACCATGCAAATAGTCAGGCAGTTGAGTGAAGTCAATACAATGTGAGGCATATAGATGGGCAGAGATATCCGATGCATGGTGTAGATGCAGGCTGCATATCCTGCTATCGTCAGTAGGTAAGGAACGTGACGCCAGGTGCGGACGTTCAATTGATTGATACTGCATTTATTCAGTTTCAGATAAACAAAAATGCCTGTCAGAGGAATAAATGTCGTGAAGCTGAAAGTGGTGCCTATGGCAATCTGCTTATAGAATGCCGGCAGCATCCTTAGATAAGTGCAACCAAAGAGCATCACAAATACGGCCGTTGTGACTATAAAGGGGTTGAATACTAACGAAACAATGTGTGCGCTCCTTTCCAACCATCCCTTCTCGATGGGAGGATATGTGATGTCTTCTGTTTGAATCAGTTCTGTATCTTCCATGTTTTCATCTTCTTAAGCGAGCAGTAGGAATGTTCAAGTCGTCCCGGTATTTGGCTATAGTACGTCGGGCGATGGTGTAACCTTTTTCTTTTAACATTTCAGCCAGTTCGTCGTCCTTGTACGGATTGTTCTTGTCTTCGTTCTCTACGAATTCCTTCAACAACTTTTTGACAATCCAAATGGATTCCTCTTCACCGCCTTTCTTGGAAAAGCCGTCTACGAAAAAGTATTTCAGCGGGAATACTCCGTAGTTAGTCTGTACATATTTGCTGTTGCTTACACGCGATATGGTCGAGATGTCGAGTTTTGCCCGTTTGGCCACATCCTTCAGTATCATAGGTTTCAACAATGATTCATCGCCTTCAAGGAAAAAAGGACGCTGGATGTCGATGATGGCACGCATGGTCGCCTCCAATGTGTTTTGACGAATCTTGATAGCGTCAATGAATCCTTGGGCTGATTCCACTTTCTGTTTCAGAAACAGGAAAGCATCATTGGATGCCTTGCTTTGGTTGTCCTTGTTGTTGGTATGTTCTTCCAGCATTTCGTGAAATTCACGATTCAGCCTCAGCTTAGGAATGTCGCGGCTGTTTACGGTCATGATGATGTTGCCGTCTTCCTGTGTTTCTACGTAGAAGTCGGGAATAATCTGTTGCATGTTCTTCCCGATGACTTCGCCTAAGGAACTGCCCGGACGGGGATTCAATTTGGTCAGTTCGCTGACAGCTTCGTCGTATTCCTCCTCGCTGATGTCCAATCGTTGCAGGATGCGTTCCTTATTCTTGTGCGTAAAGTCATCAAAACATTTCTTGAGAATCCTTTGAGCGTTTTGTTTCCAGACTGAATCGGGCTTTCTCTTCAATTGTAGGAGCAGACATTCCTGAAGGTTGCGCGCTCCTATTCCCGCAGGGTCGAAATCCTGGATAGCGGCTAACATTCGTTCCAGTTCATCAGTATCAGAATTGATGTCGCAGTAGAGGCACAATTCGTCAATGAGGGTAGACATTCCTTTTCGCAACCATCCGTCATCGTCCAGCGAACCGATGAGATATTCGGCTATTTCCTTTTCTCGGGGGGAGAAAGGACGCATGTCCAACTGCTCCTTCAGGTATTCATAGAAGGAAACGGACTCGGAGAAAGGTATATCTTCAGCCGCTTGTCCTCGGTTGTGGTTGTTCTCCAGCAGCTTGTAGTCAGGGATATCGTCCTCGGTCAAATAGTCACCCAAGGTGATGTCTTCGGATTCTTGCTTGTCTGAATAATCGTCGTCGTCAAAAGCATCCGCTTCGCTGTCGGTAGAGTCCGAAATTTCTTTGCCTTCTTCCAAGGCCGGATTGTCGAGTACCTCCGCATGGATTCGATCCCTTAATTCCACATTGGGGAGTTCCAACAGTTTGATGACCAAAATCTGTTGGGGGGAGAGTGATTGGAGCATCAGTTGCTCCTGCGCTTGAATTTGGTTGGACCCTTGTGACATTTCCGGCTCTTCTTGAAATCAGGCACAAAAATACAATAATTTTAGTATCGGAAACTGCTTCCGCCCAAGAATTCTCTCAAGAGGGAAGTGGGAGGCAGTTCTTTGTCTTGTAGTGGGATGAAGTACTCCAAGAACTTGCGGAGCCGATAAGCTTCTGAATATTCCGGCCGGTTGTTGGGCACTTTCCGGAGGATGGGCTCGGCATAGTCCTTAATGACAGCCAATTCGAACAATAGGGCCGAGTTGAACATGGCATCTGCATTTTCCTGATAAGGGGTAATCCACTTGTCTTCGCCGGCACGCACACTGCCCCAGCGGCTGATGGTCTCTTCGGCCGAATAGCCCCGATACTTGTAGTCGCGGATGATGCGTCGCAACAGACGGTTGTCAGTAGCTGGGATGTAATTGTGATTGTCCAGAAGGATGGTTGTCAAGGCTGAGACGAATATCTTGTATTTCTTGTCGTCGGGTATATGAGGCGTTAGCTCCGGATTCAGCGCGTGGATTCCTTCAAGGATAAGTATCATGTTGTCCGTAACTCTCAGGTGATTCCCGCTTGGTGTCCTTTTGCCGGTGGTGAAGTCGAAGCGTGGGAGTTCCACTTCTTCTCCGCTCAACAGGGCTTGCAATTGCTGGTTGAAGAATTCAAGGTCAAGCGCATAGAGTGATTCGTAGTCGTATTCTCCATTCTCATCGCGTGGAGTCAGCTCTCGGTCTACAAAATAGTCGTCCAGCGAAATGGGATAGGGACGCAATCCGCTGGCCATAAGTTGTACGCTCAGGCGCTTGCTGAACGTAGTCTTACCGGAAGAGGAAGGACCAGAGATGAGAATCAGTTTGACGGGATTTCCCTCTTTTCCTCGACAATAGATTTCCTCAGCAATCTGTGAAATGCGTTTTTCTTGCAGGGCTTCGGAGATGTTTATCAGTTCGGTGGCGCGTCCGGCATTGCATGCGGTGTTGAAATCACCAACGGTGCCGACTTCTAAAATCTGATTCCAACGGCGGTGTTCTTTGATGACTTCCAGCATTTTTTCCTGCTTGACGACTTCTTCCAGTTTGTCGGGCTGTTCCCGATTGGGGACGCGCAACAAAAGTCCGTCATAGTATTTTATCAAATCGAACAGATGGAGGTAGCCAGTGCTGGGAAGCAGACTGCCATAATAATAGTCTATGGTATCTCCCAATGAATAATAGAAGGAATAGAGATTGCCGGATGTTTCCAGTAGTTTAACCTTGTCCGTCATTCCCTTTTGGCGGAAGAGTTCCACCACTTCGGTAGTATGGCGCTCATGCCGGTGGAACGGGATGTCTTCGGCTATGATTTCACTCATGCGTTGCTTGATGCGCTGTACATCGTCCAAACCGATGGAACGATCCAGATTCAAGCGGCAGAAATACCCTTTGGAAATCAGATGTTCCAACATGATGCTGCCATTGGGATAGAGCTCTTCAACCGCTTTGCAGAGGACGAAGCAGAGCGAGCGGACATAAGTCCGCATACCCGAATCGCTCTGTATGTTTTGGAACTCTACATCCTTATTATTATATACTCTGTACTTTAATCCTTCAATCTTGTTGTTGACCTTGGCATTGGCCGGACCGAACGGCATATTCAGCTCAAAACCTTTGTAAATGTCCAAAAGTCTACTTCCAATGGGAAAAGATTTGGATTTATTAATATTTTTGCAATATATTTGTAACATAATTGTATATTTTAGTTAAACAAACGGGATTCGGCGGTTAAATTACGGAATAAATGCGAAAATCGCTAATTCTGACAATACTTATTAAAGATGGAATATTCTTTTTATGATTTCTTAAAGTTGCTGGGCTCGCTGGCGTTGTTCCTTTACGGGATGAAGATTATGAGCGAAGGCCTGCAGAAGTTTGCGGGTGACCGCTTGCGTAGAATCCTGACGGCGATGACTACGAATCGGGTTACTGGTGTGCTGACTGGTGTGCTGATTACTGCTTTGATTCAGTCTTCCTCGGCTACTACCGTAATGGTGGTTAGTTTTGTCAATGCCGGCTTGTTGAGCCTTTCCCAGTCCATTGGCGTAATCATGGGTGCCAACATCGGTACTACTGTAACGGCGTGGATTATTTCTACATTAGGATTTAAGGTGGATATGGCTGCCATGTCACTTCCTTTGCTTGCCATCGGTGTTCCTTTGTTGTTCTCCGGCAAGAGCAACCGCAAGTATATCGGTGAATTTATATTTGGTTTCTCGTTCCTGTTCATGGGCTTGTCCATGCTGAAATCGAATGCGCCGGATTTGGGACAGAATCCTGAAATGCTTTCTTTTGTTCAGAACTATACCGACATGGGCTTTGCGTCGGTCATTCTGTTTGTACTTATCGGTACGGTGCTTACTATGATTGTGCAGGCATCGGCGGCTACCATGGCCATTACATTGATTATGTGTGCCAATGGATGGATTAGCTTTGAACTGGGTGCAGCCTTGGTGTTGGGCGAAAATATCGGTACAACCATCACGGCTAATCTGGCGGCTTTAACAGGTAATGTTCCAGCCAAACGTGCGGCGTTGGCTCACTTGGTGTTCAATGTATTCGGGGTAATCTGGGTGCTTTGCTTGTTTACTCCTTTCACTCAAGCTATATCTTGGTTTGTAACGGATGTCATGCAGACTGCAGACGAAGCGGTTGCTGTTTCGTTCAAACTTTCGGCTTTCCACACAGCATTCAATATTTGCAATGTCCTTCTTTTAATTTGGTTTGTGAAGCTGATTGAAAAGACTGTCTGCAAGATTATTCCTCAGAAGGAGCAGGAAGAAGAGTATCGTCTTCGTTTCATTACCGGTGGCTTGCTTTCCACTTCCGAACTTTCCATCATGCAGGCCCGTAAGGAAATCAATCTGTTTGCCGAACGTATTCACCGTATGTTTGGAATGGTGAACGATCTGTTACATTTGAGCAATGAAAACGACTTCAACAAGCTGTATAGCCGTATCGAAAAGTATGAAAACATCAGCGACAGCATGGAGGTTGAAATTGCCAATTATCTGAATAAGGTGTCGGAAGGTCGTTTGAGCTCGGAAAGTAAATTGGAAATCCGGGGAATGTTGCGTGAAGTGACTGAGATTGAAAGTATTGGCGATAGTTGCTATAACCTGGCTCGTACTATCAACCGCAAGCGTAATGGCGGTATGGATTTCACCGAAAAGCAGTATGAGCACATTCATCAGATGTTGCATTTGGTGGACAAATCATTGGAACAGATGGTGGCTTTGGTTGAAGACGAACATCATGTAGTGGATGTGAACAAGTCGTTCAATCTGGAAAATGAAATCAACAATTACCGCAGTCAGTTGAAGAACCAGAATGTGGTGGATGTGAACAATAAGGAATATGACTACCAGATGGGAGTTCACTACATGGACTTGATTGGCGAGTGTGAAAAATTGGCCGACTATGTGGTCAATGTAGTAGAAGCTCACAGCAATGTGAAGGAAAAGAAAGCTTGAGTTTGAACTCAATCATCATAAAGGGCGGATGCTTCGTTGCGAAGCGTCCGCCTTTTATCATTTCATGGGAAGTCTATATTCTAATCGGCCTATAGGTAGCTGTGGTGTGCCAAGCCTTTTCGAATCGTTGGCACAACCTTGCCGTGGCCGCGGCAGCATCCTGCCAAGGCTGTGGCAAGACGGTGCCAAGGCCGTGGCACCGAACGGGAGGTTATTATACTCCTTTCAGACAAAATAGAACTTCCCCAAAATCCAATTGGACTTTGGGGAAGTTTCTTGTTCTTGTTATCAGTTAGGAATTACTTTTCGATTTCAAGCAATTCGATTTCGAATACCAGGGCAGAGAAAGGCTTGATGAGCTGACCGCTTTGGTTTTCACCATATGCCAAGTCATACGGGATGTATACTTCCCATTTTGAACCTACAGGCATCATGGTCAAGGCTTCTGTCCATCCCTTGATAACACGGTTGGCAGGGAAACTGGCTGGTTCGTTGCGCTTGTAAGAGCTGTCGAATTCAGTTCCGTCAATCAATGTGCCGCGATAGTTTACCTTTACAGTAGATGAATCTGTCGGGATTTCGCCATTGCCTTCCTTGATGATTTTATATTGCAAACCGCTTGCAGTTGTCTTCACACCTTCTTTGGTTGCGTTTTCTGCCAAGAACTTTTCACCGGCAGCCTTGTTTTCGGCAAACTGCATCTTTGTGGCATAAGCAGATGCTTCAGCTGTGCTAGGCAGACCGCTCTTCTTTTGAATCTTGGCGAGGAATCCAGCCAAGAAGTTTTCCTTGCTCAAAGTTTTGGTAGAATCGCTACCGAATGTGTTCTGGTTGTTCTGTTCAAACATCGGACCGCTGATTTGTTGGCCAATCTGCATACCTATCAGGCGGGCTCTGTCCTTTTCAGGGTCAGAAGAGTTCATACCGCTGATGACACCGTCGATGAAGTCTGCATAGTAGGTAGTGTCAAGTCCCATGCGTTGGGTTACATACGCTTCAAGTCCTTCTGAACTGGCAATACCCATCATGTATGACAGGGTGTCGATGTCAGATTTCAAGTTCGCTTTGGGAGCCTGTGCTGTACATGAAGCAAGGCCGGCTACAGCAATGACTGCTGCAAAGAAACTTACTTTTTTCATTTTCCTTTTTCGTTTTGTTATGATAATACTTCAATTAGTTCCACTTCGAATATCAGTGTGCTGTGAGGTGGAATGAGTTCGCCTGCCTGCTGTGCTCCATATCCCAATTCTGATGGGATGAAAAGTTTCCACTTGGCACCTTCACCCATCAGTTGTAAGGCTTCAACCCAACCTTTGATGACTTGGTTGACGCCAAATACGGCAGGTTGTCCGCGCTTGATGGAGCTGTCGAACAAAGTTCCGTCTATCAAAGTTCCTTCATAATGACACTTTACTCTGTCTGTTGCGACTGGTTTTTTGCCGTTTCCTTCTTTCAATACTTGGTATTGCAGTCCGCTCGGTAAGGTTACGATACCTTCCTTCTTGGCGTTTTCGGCTAAGAATGCCTTTCCCTTTTCGATGTTTTCGGCATTCATCTTTGCTTCGAGTTCTTCGAAATACTTGTTTACGATTTCGCGTGCTTCATTGTGTGTGATAGCCGTATTGTTACCGTTCAATACGTCTGAAATGGCTTGTGCGAAGTCTTCTACATTGATGCCGCGGGCACCCATACTTAACAGGTTCTGTCCGATTCCCAGACCGATTGCATAGCTGAATTTATCCATTTTTCTTTTTGTTTGTTTCTTCGGTTTTTACATAAAACGCACAAAGTTAGAGGTTTTCTTTGAATGAAAAGGTCTATAAGTGTATAAAAAATCTTATTTTTGTGGTGATTCTATAATGAAAGGAGGCCTATAATGAAAAAAATGGTTGTATTGACCGGAGCTGGCATGAGTGCAGAAAGCGGAATCAGCACTTTTCGTGATGCAGGAGGGCTGTGGGAAAAGTACCCGGTAGAGCAAGTCGCTACTCCGGAGGGGTATGCTGCCAATCCAAAACTTGTGATTGATTTTTATAATGAACGCCGCAAGCAACTGTCACATGTCAAGCCCAATCATGGGCATGAACTGGTGGCTGAATTGGAAAGATATTTCCAGGTTACCGTTGTTACACAGAATGTGGACAATTTACATGAACGTGCCGGTAGTTCCCAAGTCATTCATCTGCACGGTGAATTGACCAAGGTCACTTCGAGCTGGCAGCCTAATGACCCTCGGTTTATTAAGGAACTGACTCCCGATGAGTATGAAGTGAAGATAGGCGATGTAGCGGATGATGGTTCCCAACTCCGCCCTTTCATCGTGTGGTTTGGCGAATCGGTCCCGATGATAGAACCGGCTATTGAGCATTGCATGGAAGCGGATGTTTTCCTGATTATAGGTACTTCGCTCAACGTCTATCCGGCTGCGGGATTGCTGAACTATGTACCCGATGGCGTACCGGTGTATTTGATTGATCCAAATCATGTGCCTATAGCGTCTGGCAGACAGGTGCATGTCATACAAAAAGGGGCTTCCGAAGGAATGGAAGAATTGATGAAGCTATTGTTGGAATGAACTTTTTGACGTTGGGGAGTGTTTCATAGGAAAATCCTAAAATGAAACGCTTATGAAAAAGTATGTATGTACCGTGTGTGGCTGGGTGTATGACCCGGCTGTAGGAGACCCCGAAGGTGGCATTGCTCCCGATACTCCGTTTGAAGATATTCCCTATGATTGGGTGTGCCCATTGTGTGGGGTGGGGAAGGATGACTTTGAAGTGCAGGAAGACTGACTGGTTGATTTGATTTTCTGTTTCGCTTGAACAGATTCTCCCTCCGTCCTGGGATGGATAAATAAAGATTGGGTATAAAAAAAGTGGATGCATGCATCCACTTTTCTATTGTTTGTACTCAATTAAGCTTGAGGTCCCTTTTCTTTTCTTTCAGGTCTTTCTCTTCTTTCCGGCTTTTCAGTTCTTTCCGGACGAGGAAGCAACACCTTGCGAGACAATTTGAACTTACCTGTCTTCGGATCGATGTCGAGCAACTTCACTTCGATTTCGTCGCCTTCCTTCAATCCGGCTTCTTCGATGGTTTCGAGACGCTTCCAATCGATTTCAGAGATGTGGAGCAAACCATCCTTGCCCGGCAAGAATTCAACGAATACACCGTAAGGCATTACAGAACGTACCTTACCTTTGTAAACTTCACCTACTTCAGGAACGGCTACGATAGCCTTGATCATGCGGATAGCATCGTCAATGCTTTGCTTGCAAGTGCCTGAGATTTCAATGCGGCCTACATTGTCCACTTCTTCGATAGTGATGGTAGCACCGGTTTCTTCCTGCATGCCTTGGATAATCTTACCGCCCGGGCCAATCACTGCACCGATGAATTCCTTCGGAATAGTCATCATTTCGATGCGTGGAGCGTGAGGCTTCAAGTCAGCGCGTGGTTCAGCGATGCATTCTGTGAGCTTGCCCAAGATGTGCTCGCGACCGGCCTTTGCCTGAAGCAATGCCTTTTCGAGGATTTCGTATGACAAACCGTCTACTTTGATGTCCATCTGGGTAGCAGTGATACCGTCTACAGTACCTGTTACCTTGAAGTCCATATCACCCAAGTGGTCTTCGTCGCCGAGGATATCCGACAATACGGCATACTTTTCTTCGCCTGCGTTCTTGATAAGCCCCATAGCGATACCCGATACCGGTTTCTTCATCGGAACACCTGCGTCCATCAATGCCAAGGTACCTGCACATACAGTAGCCATAGAAGAAGAACCGTTTGATTCGAGAATGTCAGACATTACACGGATAGTATAAGGATAGTCAGCAGGAATCATACCCTTCAATGCACGCCATGCCAAGTGGCCGTGACCGATTTCACGACGGCCTACACCACGTTGAGCCTTTGCTTCACCTGTTGAGAATGGAGGGAAGTTGTAGTGCAGCAAGAAACGTTCGTTGTGACGGTCGAGTACATCGTCTACCAACTTTTCATCCAATTTGGTACCCAATGTAACTGTACTCAAAGACTGAGTTTCACCACGGGTAAAGATAGAAGAACCGTGAGGACCTGGCAATGGATCTACTTCACACCAGATAGGACGGATTTCTGTAGTCTGACGACCGTCAAGACGCTTGCCTTCGTCCAAGATGCAACGACGCATCGCTTCTTTTTCTACATCGTGGTAGTATTTGTTGATGAGGGCTTCCTTTTCTTCCAGTTCTTCTTCTGTGAACTGAGCCTTGAATTCTTCGCGAACAGCTTCGAAAGCTTCGCCACGTTCGTGCTTGTTGCGGTTGCCCGATGCTGCGATAGCGTATGCCTTTTCGTAGCAAGCATCGTGAACGGCCTTGCGAAGGTCTTCATCGTTTTCTTCGTGGCAATATTCGCGCTTCACAGTAGAACCCACTTCTTCCATCAATTCCATCTGAGCCTTGCAATGAACCTTGATAGCTTCGTGAGCCACCTTCAATGCTTCGAGCAAGTCTTGTTCGCTCACTTCGTTCATTTCGCCTTCCACCATCATGATGTTTTCATAAGTGGCAGCTACCATCAAGTCCATGTCGGCCTTTTCGAGTTGTGCGAAAGTCGGGTTGATAACGAACTGACCGTCGATACGTGCTACACGTACTTCTGAGATAGGTCCGTTGAACGGAATGTCAGAAACGGCGAGAGCGGCCGAAGCAGCCAAACCGGCCAATGCATCCGGCATATCTACGCCATCGGCTGAGAAGAGGATGATGTTTACATAAACTTCTGCGTGGAAGTTGTCAGGGAACAACGGGCGCAAAGCGCGGTCTACCAAACGGCAAGTGAGGATTTCGTAATCCGATGCCTTGCCTTCTCTCTTGGTAAAGCCACCCGGGAAACGTCCGAATGCTGAATATTTTTCTTTATACTCTACCTGAAGCGGCATGAAATCTGTACCGGGAACTGCATCTTTTGCGGCACAAACAGTAGCCAAAAG
>JAFVTL010000129.1 GCA_017503235.1 Bacteroidaceae bacterium
AAATCATTGAGAAACTCTATCAGCTGACTGCTCTCCTCACGCAGAGGAGACTGGCTGATACGGAATGTATAATCGGCTTCCAGATTGCGGAAGATTTCAGTTACTTGTTGGAGGATAGAGGATTCTAACATAGTCTTTTGGAGTTATGAGTGATGAGCTTTGAGTGATGAGTCTTAAGATATGAGCCAAGCTACCGGAAGGCAACTCATCACTCATAACTTAGCACTCATCACTATTTAGATTTTCCCTACGAGGTCGATGCTTGGTTTCAGTGTTTCGGCGCCTTGTTTCCACTTGGCTGGGCAAACTTCACCCGGATGGTTGGCCACGAAGAGGGCGGCTTCTACCTTGCGGACGAGTTCGTCGGCATTTCGGCCGATGCTGTTGTCCTGGATTTCGGCAATCTTCACCTTGCCTTCCGGATTGACGAGGAAAGTGCCGCGATACGCCATACCGTCTTCTTCAATCATCACGCCGAAGCCACGGCTCAGTACGCCTGTCGGGTCGGCCAACATCGGATAGGTAATCTTTCGGATGCTTTCGCTGGCATCGTGCCAAGCCTTGTGGACGAAGTGCGAGTCGGTGCTTACGGAATACACTTCCACGCCGAGTGATTTCAGCTTGTCATACTTTTCGGCGAGATCTACCAACTCTGTGGGACACACGAAGGTGAAGTCTGCGGGATAGAAGAAGAAGATGGCCCACTTTCCTTTCACGTCGTCATTGGTTACGGTTGTGAACTGGCCGTTGTGATACGCCTGTACTTTGAATTCGGGGAGCTGTGCATTGATAATTGGTGTCATAATCGTTTTCTTGTTTAAATCGTTAATACTATTTGTTTTCTTTTTCTGCTACAAAAATATAGCAAATTTTCCGAATGAAACAAGAAAACCGATTGAATGGTTTTATGGGGGGATAGAGTATTTCTATTCAGATGATAAATGATAGATGATAAATGATAGTTGCCGTCCGGATGGCTATCTATCATTTATCATTTATCCACTATCATTTATTAATTATCACACCAGCGCCTGTCCGGCTTTCAGCTTCAGCATCTCCTTGGGTACGCAGGCTTGTATCTCCTTCACGATGACGTCAAGCAGTGTGCGTCGGATGAAGTCCCGGCGGGTGATGAGGATGAGCTGACGGGTGGGTACGGGGATGGCAAACGGACGTGTCAACTCTTTCTGGGGTTGGCTGAGCTGCATTTCGGCCAGTTCGGGGATGAAGGTGATGCCCATCCCGCTTTCCACCATCCTCATAAATGTCTCCATACTGCCCAAGTTGTAGGCCAACTGGCTGGATTGTGAGGACTTCATCTGGCAGAAGCGCACCATCTGGTCGCGGAAGCAATGCCCTTCGTCCAGCAACCACAGTTCCCGGCTCTGTGCCACATCGGCCGTTCGTATCACCTCCTTCTGGAACAAGGCATCCGTGCGTGCCACATAGCCGATGTACTTTTCATAGAAGAGGGTGGTCTGTTCATAGTCTTCCAGCCCGTCGATGGTGGCCAGTATGCCTGCATCGATGTCACCTTGCGCCAATGCCTGCTTTATTTCGTGGGTCTTCATCTCGCGCACCCGTATGTCGAGTGTGGGATATCGCTTCATCATCTGCGGGAAGCATCTTGGCAACAGATAGGGGGCAATGGTGGGGAGTATGCCTATGCGGAAGATGCCTCCCAAGGATTGCTTTTCTTCCATCACAATGTCGCGGATGCTGTCTGCCTGCTCCAGCACCTGGCTTGCGCGGGCTATGACGCGTTGGCCTACGTCTGTGGGCTCTATGGGCTGACGGTTTCGGTGGAAGAGCTTTGCGCCTATTTCTTCTTCCAGTTTGGCTATCATTGCGCTCAGGGTGGGCTGTGTCACGTTGCAGGCGTCGGCTGCGCGTCCGAAGTGTCCGTGTCGGGCCACGGCCAAGATGTATTCCAGTTGTTGCAGAGTCATAATATATACCTTTTTATATCCCAAAGGTAAGCAAACAAGCGGAATGGTGCAAGAAAATTGATTAAAACTTTGGTTCTGCGTCAATTTAGGGGCAACATTCTCCTTCATTTTATACGAAAATCCCCTTCTCGTGTCATTCTGACGACCATAGGGAGGAAGACGAGTTGTAGAGGACTACGTCCGAAAAATCCGTGTACATATATTTGTGTTTACAGATTCTTCGCTAACGCTCAGAATGACAAATCACTCTTGTTGTAAAAAAAATAAATCGCGAAGGCGATTTAAAAAAACGCCTTCACGTTTACCTCAAAACAACATCAACTTTTCTGAATTCTTCTTCAACTTTTTCCAAAAGTTGAAGAAGCGTTGCGCCGAAAAACAATTTGTTTTGCCGGCTGGTAAGCGTCTCCACGATTCTCACCCATGAATAAATCGGGGCTGATAATATAAAATTATCCCCTCTTCCATTTGTCCGGTAATAGATCCCTGTATTTTTGCAAGGGTGTGTTTGGCTGCCATTCTGCAGTTCTGTCAATAATATCTGTCAGATATTCAAACAAGTCTACTTTATTCATTCTACATGACAAAGCCAACGTATAAAGTATGGCTGCCCGTTCGGCACCCTTATGGCTGCCGAAGAACAATGAGTTTCTTCTTGAGATGGAAAAATATCGGTTGAGCCGTTCCACCGTATTGTTGTCCAGATTCGTGTTCCCGTAACTGAAGATATCCTTGATGGCCTCCCATTCGTTCCTCATATAGGTAGCGGCTTCATATAGATTGCTTTTGGGCAATAGTCCGGGGAGTGATTCTATCTTCTTCAGTAGCCTGTCTATCTTTTCCAGGATTTTCGGTGCATATTTCCTTCTGTATCCTTCATTTTTCTCTTCCGTCCAACCGTCCATTCCGATACGGTGCTCATGTTCCTTCCTGTATAGTTCGTTGATAAGGCTGACCATCTCTTCCGCTTCCGGTTCCTTGCCGCAATCAATGAACTTCCGTTTGACATGCTGCAGGCAGGCTATCCTGACAATGCCCGGATAGGCGTCGGACTGGAGTTTCCGGTATGCCGAGTATGCATCGCTCTGCAAGATACCGGTATAGTCCTTCAGCTCGTCAAGGATGACAGCCTCCGCCCTGGAACCGTCCTCGTACAACACGTACACCAGTCCGCTTTCCATACCTGCAACTACCCACAGATACCCTTTCTTGCTTCCCTTTCCCTGGCCGAGCAATATCCTGTAATAGGTTTCATCGGCAGAGATGTAGCCGTCCTGCTTCACTGACTTGCGGATACACTTGTAGAGGTTCCCGAACAGTCCCGAAGCCTTTTCGAGCAGCTTGTGTGCCGTCGGTTTCTTCAGGTTGAACCCGTGGCTCTCGAAGTAGTTCACGATCCGTTCCACGGGCATGGAATGTATATAGCGGAGTTCCATCAGCCCTGCTATGAAGGAGGCGTCATAGTTCGAGTTGAAGAAAGCGGCCTTCGGCGTTTTCCCCTCGAACATCCTCCCTTCCTGCACATAGGTGCGTATGTGGTAGACATGCTTGATGAAGCGCATGGGCAGGTATTCATACCTGACACAGGTACGCATGTTTTCTGTCAGCAGGCGGGCCTTGTCCATGTCGAAGTCAGGATCGTCAGGATACACGTCATGTTCCATTATCTCCAGTTCATGGTGGGGATCCCGCTTGGCCCCGTTGTTTTTCCGGGCCTTTCTCTGTATTGCCCTTTCTTCCTCCAGCCGTTTCCGTTCCTCCTCATCCGCCGGGACATCGGAGTGTACGTCCTGCCGTTCGGACTTGTTGCTTACAAGCTTTGCGAGTCCCTTGGCAATGCGTTGTTGCTTGCCAAGAGATTCATTCTTCCGCAGAAGCGCCTCCTTAAGAGAGGATACTTCTTCCGTCAGTTCCTTGACCTGCGCCAGAAGCGAGTCCACAAGTGCCTTGTAATGACTGTTCTGCTCCTTCAAAAGCTCTATGATTTCATCCTTATTCATAGTGCTAAGATACGAAAAACCAACGGAATAACCAAATAAATCCGTTGGTTTTTCGTGTTCAGGATACTGATTTTCAGGGAATTGCACTTAGAGTCTGAACCGTTTCCGCATCCTGACGGACTTCAGCGAGACACCGTCCAGAATGAACGACAATGTCCTCCGGCTGATTTCATAGTTGCCGGTATGGGGATTGAATACCGGAAGTTCGAAACTCCCTCTTTCAAGACGTTTGTAGAACAGCAGGAAGCCGTCCCCATCCCACTTGAGTATCTTCACGCTCTTCTGCGCCTTGCCGAAGAAAATGAATGCATCACCGGATATGGGGGAAAGTCCCTTCATTTCGGAGCGGACAAGCCGATACAGGCCATCGATGCCGAGACTCATCCTTGCATAGCCCTGATAAAGATAATACTTGTTGCAGTTGTTCAGAGAGTACATGCTTCACCCTCCTTCCTTTCGTAGGAACGTATCAGTTCCAGGACGCCCCCGGGTGTACCTTGCTTGACGGTTACGGTCGTTCCACTATTGAAACTTATGCTTATACCGAAGAGGGAAACTTCCTCCTGCGGTACGCTGGAGGGTACAATCGGAACCAACCGGTTACAGGAAGGAAGTTTGGTGTTGACAAGAGAACCTCCATAGTGGCTGTTTAGAATCTCAAGTTTCAATTGGCTGACCGAGTATCCCCGACGGGAAAGCCATGGAGTCAGGCTGTTGTAGCTAGTGCGGGTTCTATAGCAGAACTGTTTCAAAGAACAATGGTAGTTCTTTTTAAGTTCTTCTGCATATTGCTCCCAAGTCTGCTGAAAACGAATGTCTGCTTCTATCATATTTATCTGTTTAAATTAAGAGAAGCAAAGGTAGAAGAAACGGAAATAATCGACAATATAGAATCGTGGAGACGCTTACTTCCTTGAAGTAAAGCTTCAGCAAGCAAGGATTGTCGTCTTCTGTGAGTGCTTCCAGCTTTTTGCTCTCTGCTTCAGAAAGGAAAGGCTTGAAGTTCTCGTAATTGTTCGGGTTTAGCATGAAAGTGAGAAATCATTTTTTCTCTGCATACAAACTTCGTCATGAGCCTATGTGTTATTGAAACAGCAGTGCTGTTTCGTAAATCAACAGTGTTGTTTAGTAAAACAACGGTGCTGTTTTGCAAATCAACATCGTTGATTAAGGAATAGGATAAGACAAAAACAAAAATTTGTCCTTTCTTTAAAGAGAACCTATACTGACAAACATCATTTTCTATAAATAGGTTTGGATGCTATTATTCTTTTTAGTAGATTTGCGAAAAATGTAAGTAGTATGAAAAACATAGCATTCTTTCCGTTATTGGCTCTTCTGCTTTGCATTGCAGGTTGCAGCCAAACTGCAAAACAGAATCCCGAAGGATTCAAGGTATATCAAGTGGATTTAGACGAAAAAGTAAATCCTTTCAAGAAAGTGTTTGCTAAGGCGGAAATCATACCTTTGGAAACAACAGACTCGAGCTTGATTGTATGGATGAATAGGGTTTTTCCTATAGACGGGAAATTTTACATCCACGACATTTGGACTCACAAACTCTTCGTTTATAACAAGGAAGGAAAATTCCAGCATCGGGTAAGCCGTTATGGCAAAGGCGCTAACGAATACATCAGTTTGTATGATTGTGTAATGGACGAGGAAAACGATGACATCTATATGCTAAGTATTTTTGGCCGTATCAAAAAGTTCTCGAAGGATGGCATCTGTAAACAAAACATGGAACTTCCGCCCCGTCCTCATTACTATTCAATGGAACTGTTGGGCGATAAATACGCAGCCCTATGGTCGTGTCTGGAGCCGGAAGAAGGAGGGGTATTGGTCATTGACCGTTTTACAGGCGATACGATTGTCAGCGATTGGCACGATGACCGGGTGTTCGACAACCAATGCCATAAGCCTTTCCATTGTTACAACGGGAAAGTATTTTTCGGTACTGCACTCCGTCGTCAAATATATGAAGTGACAACTTCGGGGCTTGTACCTGCTTATTTATGGGATTTTGGCAAGGACAACATCCGCGACGGGCAACTGGAGTATTACCTCAACATTGAAACAAGCGGAGAACGGAACAATAAGGTTATTGATGACATAGGAACAGAATTTTTGCCGTCTTATATGCATAGCAATTTTCAGAATTCCCAATACGCTTATGTCTCATTGAGACTCGAAAGAGGAATGCGCCCCGCATTGACGCATGTGTTTTATGACAAGAGTTCAGGACAACCGTTTGTATTCGATATGCTGGACGGTGAGAATTGCAAGATGAACAATCCGCTCTATTTCGGTGAGGACTATTTGTTGACCGATGTGCTATATGAAAATCGCGAAACATACAAGTCCATCCTTCCCGAATCGGAATACAAGAAGTTGGAGGCAATGCTCGAAGACGATAATCCTTGCTTGCTGAAGCTTTACTTCAAGAAATGAAGGCAAGATGAAGGCAAAATGAACTTGCCTTCATACGTAAGACTTTGGGATTCAATGACTCTGAAGGCTGAAGGCTTTTTCGTGAGAAAAAGCGACAGTAGAAGGGTTTTAAAGGTCCTTCAAGGTTGTATAAAAAAAGGGGAAAATGACGATTTTCCCCCTTTTCATCGAATGTTTCGTTTGTATTCT
>JAFVTL010000130.1 GCA_017503235.1 Bacteroidaceae bacterium
ACTCCGCATCGTAAGCGACCAATATGTCGATACCATTGACATCGACCAAGTGGTGGAAGGCGCCATGCCCAAGATTCTGACCGAATTGGACCCTCACTCCTCTTATATCCCCGCCCAAAAGCTGGAAGCCGTCAACGACGAACTTCGAGGAAGTTTCAGTGGTGTCGGCATCCAATTCACCATCCAGGACGATACGATACATATCAATAGCGTCGTACCAGGAGGGCCCTCCGAAAAGGTTGGCTTGATGGCGGGAGACCGTATCATAGAAATTGACGATTCATCCTTTGTCGGCAAGATTGTCACCAACGACGAAGCCATGAAACGACTGAAAGGTCCTAAGGGAAGCGAAGTCAAATTAGGCATTGCCCGACAAGGAGAAAAAGAGACCTTACACTTCACGATTGTACGTGGCGACATTCCTGTAAAGAGTATCGATGCCGCCTATATGATCAACGATAAATACGGCTACATCCTGATAAACAAATTTGGTGAAACAACCTATCCTGAAATGCTGATTGCATTGGCACAATTGCACCAGAAACAATGCAAGGGAGTCATTGTCGACCTTCGGGGAAACACCGGAGGATACATGGGAGCAGCCATACAGATGGTCAACGAATTCCTTCCGAAAGGTAATTTGATTGTCTATACCGAGGGAAGAAAATCACCCCGTGAAAACTACTTTGCCAACGGAACAGGAACCAGCCAACAATTGCCCATCGTTGTATTGATGGACGAAACATCCGCTTCGGCCAGCGAAATTTTCGCAGGTGCCATTCAGGATAACGACCGAGGCTTGATTATCGGAAGACGCTCCTTCGGAAAGGGATTGGTGCAACAACCCATCGAGTTTAGAGACGGATCTGCCATCCGTCTGACCATAGCCAGATATTACACTCCGTCGGGAAGATGTATTCAAAAGCCTTACGCCAATGGTGAGGATGAAGATTACGAAATGGACATCATCACCCGTTACGAACATGGTGAATTCTTCTCGCAAGACAGCATCAAACAAGACGAAAGCCACATTTACTACACCTCCATCGGCCGCCCCGTATATGGAGGAGGTGGCATTATGCCTGACATCTTTGTGCCGCAAGATACGACTGGAGTTACATCCTACTTCATGAACTCCCGCGGATTGATTCCACGATTCTGTTTCCAATATACAGACACCAACCGCCAGTATCTGCAAGAATACAAAACGGTGGAAGAGCTTCTGAAATACCTGAAAGGACAAGACTTGTTGGAAAAATTCGCCCAATATGCGGCCAGCAAGGGAGTGAAGCGACGCAACATATTGATGTATCGCTCCAAAGACCTGCTTGAAAAGAACATCTACGGAAGCATCATCTACAACATGTTGAACATGGAGGAATATGTCAAGTATCTGAATGAATCAGACCCCACCATTTTGAAAGCCATTGAGATGATGGAAGCCGAAAAGGCCTATCCCCAAGCTCCCGAACAAGCATTGGAACCGACAAATGAAGGAACAGAAAAAGCTATTGCGTAAACAGATAAAGGAAGAGAAGAAGAATCAGCATCCCGACTTGCTGATGATGCACTCTGTCACTTTGCTTGAACAGATAGAGAAACACCCGCGCTTCATCGCCTCCAACACCCTCTTGTTGTACCATTCACTGGGCGATGAAGTGCAGACGCATGCCTTTGTCGAAAAATGGCACACCTCCAAGAAAATCCTGCTACCCGTGGTAAAAGGAGACATATTGGTACTGCGCCACTACACCGGTAAGTCAGGGATGAAAGCAGGGGCATTCAATATTGAAGAGCCTACGGGCGAGGACTTTACCAACTACCAAGAAATTGAATTGTCCATCATCCCCGGTGTATCCTTCGACCGGGAAGGAAATCGTTTGGGTAGAGGAAAAGGATACTACGACAAGCTGCTTCCGTTGTTGTCCTCCTATAATATAGGTATCTGCTATCATTTCCAGGCAAGAGAGCACATACCCTCCGAACCTTTCGACCAAAAGATGGATGAGATATGGACCGAAAGAGGCAGATTCTTCCCTCTATAACATCCGTTTTGAATAAATTGATTTTTATCTGAAAACGATGTCGACTATCACCTGGGCACCTACCCGTTGATTCAAGCTTCGCACCAACACTTCCCGTCCCATCATCAATTCCTGTCGAAGAACGGACGAAGTCAGATGCACATGCAACGTCTGATTCTTGATGTACAGATTACTGGTATAACGGGCAATGGAAGGACCTACAACCTCCGCCCAAGCCTCTACCAAACGGTATTCGTTCAACGGAGACTCCAAACCATTCTGCCGGAAGAACTTCCGGATTACATCCCCTATCTGTTCTGCGTCACTCCTTCTCATCGCCTTCCTCCATGCGTCCGGTTACCACTCCATCCTTCACTTCAAAGACTTTGTATTCACCTTCTATCTTTTTCAGAATCCGGTCTAAATGCTCCCGATTGGTGTCTGTCATGAATATCTGGCCAAACCGGTCACTTGCTACCAACTTGATAATCTGCTCCACTCTCGAAGCATCCAACTTGTCAAAGATATCATCCAACAAGAGCAAAGGAGTGGTACGGCTGCCCATCCGATGCAAGAAATCGAACTGAGCCAGCTTCAAAGCGATGAGATACGTCTTGTTCTGCCCTTGCGAACCTTCGCGCTTTATCGGATAATCCCCCAATTGCATCATCAAGTCGTCCTTATGAACCCCCTTTGTCGAATAGCCGATGATGCGGTCTCTCTGTCGGTTTTCACGTATCAGTTGCAACAAGTCTCCTTGCGAGGCATGCGATTCATACGACAAGCCTACCTGCTCCTTGTCTTGTGAAACGAAGGAATAGAACGACTGGAAAGTAGGGATGAACTCCTGAATGAAAGCCACACGCTTGCGATATACCACCATACCCGCCGATGCCATCATCTCTTCCCACACATTCATCAACTCCTCATCGGGTTCATGCTCGGCCTTCAACAAGATGTTTCTCTGCGCCAAAGCCTTATTGTACTTTATCAAAGAATCCAGATACTCTTTATCGTATTGCGAGATGACCACGTCCATGAATCGGCGACGTTCTTCGCTTCCTCCGGCAATCAGCTCCGAATCGGAAGGAGAAACCATCACCAAAGGAATAAAACCGATATGGTCGGACAATCGGGAATATTCCTTCTTGTTGCGCTTGAACTGCTTCTTCTGCTTGCGCTTCATCCCACAATACACCTCCTCCGGAGCTCCATCGTCCGTGAGGTACATGCCCTGAATCATAAAAAAGTCCTGATTATGCATCATATTCTGCGAATCGATGGGATTGGTGGCACTCTTGCAGAACGACAAATAATAAACCGCATCCAGAAGATTGGTTTTCCCCATGCCATTCTGCCCTATCAGACAATTCATCTTAGGCGAAAGTTCCAGTTCCACCTGCTCCAAATTCTTATAATTCAAGATAGATATCCGCTTTAATATCATATATAATCCCTTTTTTATTACGCAAAAATAGCCATAAAAAAGAGAATAACTAAAAAAATATGCCCACAAATTTCATAAATACATATAAATGAACTACTTTTGCTGACCGAAAAGTAATCAGACAAAAATAATAAAACAGAAATATAAAATGGCAGACAAAAAACACACTCAAGATCCTTTGGATTTGGAAGAAGCAGTAAGTGCTTCTGAAGCATTTATCATCAAGTACAAGAACCCGTTCCTCATCGGAATCGCAGCTATCGTTATCGTTGTTGTAGGTTTCTTGGGTTACAAGAATTTCATCTCTGAACCTCGTGAAAACAAGGCTACCGAAGCTTTGTTCAAAGGCGAACAGTATTTCAACGCCAGCAACTACGAAGTGGCCCTGAATGGCGACAGCATCGGTTATGAAGGTTTCCTGAAGGTTGCTGATGAATTCAGCGGTACTGAGTCAGGCAATTTGGCCAACGCTTATGCAGGTATCTGCTACGCACAATTGGGCGAATACGAAAACGCATTGAAGTATCTGGACAAGTTCAGCGCTGAAGACCAACTCATCAGCCCTGCTATCCTCGGCACTATGGGTAACTGCTACGCACAATTGAACCAATTGGACAAGGCAGCCGCTACATTGGTGAAGGCCGCCAACAAGGCAGATAGCCACGCTTTGAGCCCCATCTACTTGATTCAAGCCGGTCAGATTTACGAAAAGTTGGGCAAGAACAGCGAAGCTGTAAACGCTTACACTACCGTTAAGGAAAAGTACTTCAACTCTTACCAGGCAATGGAAATCGATAAGTATATCGAACGCGCCAGCATCAAGTAAGACTGATTTATCTATACACCAAGAGTGTCATCCTGAGCATCGCGAAAAGATCTGTTCACACCTACATGATGCATACAGATTTTTCGGACGAAGTCCTCAACAACTCGTCTCCACTCCGTTCAGAATGACACTTTTTATATACCTTTATTTATAATAGAAAAATAGTATGGCAACAGCATTTCACAATTTATCCGAATACGATTTCAATTCAGTGCCCGACGCCAGCATGATGCGCTTTGGCATCGTGGTATCCGAATGGAACAGCAACATTACCGGGGCTTTGCTCGAAGGAGCGGTAACCACCCTGAAGAAACATGGGGCTAAAGAAGAGAACATCCTTGTACAAACCGTACCGGGAAGTTTCGAATTGACATTCGGAGCCTCACAAATGATAAAAAGCGGTAAAGTGGATGCCGTAATAGCTATCGGTTGCGTGGTGCGCGGAGACACTCCCCACTTCGACTATGTATGTGCAGGCACCACCCAGGGCATTGCCCATCTGAATGCGACAACCGACATTCCGGTCATCTACGGACTTATCACCACCAACACCATGGAGCAAGCCGAAGACCGCGCCGGTGGCAAGTTAGGAAACAAGGGCGACGAAGGAGCCATCACCGCCATCAAGATGGTTCATTTCAAGCAGATATTGAACGAATAATATTTTTTATTCTTAAAAAAAGCGTCTACCGCTTGCAGATTAAAAAATAATCACTACCTTTGCATCGCAATTGAGAAAGGAACTACTCCTACTCTTGAAAGCGAATGGGCAAATACCAGAGTGGCCAAATGGGGCAGACTGTAAATCTGCTGGCTTACGCCTTCGGTGGTTCGAATCCATCTTTGCCCACTAAATTTGCGGAAGTAGCTCAGTTGATAGAGCATTAGCCTTCCAAGCTGAGGGTCGCGGGTTTGAGCCCCGTCTTCCGCTCTTGAAGAGCCAGAATCATCTGGCTCTTTTCTTTTATCACCACTCCATCACCAATTCCACCGGACAATGGTCGGAGCCATACACCTCGGTATGAATCTTGGCATCCACCAGTTTGTCGTTCAACGCTTCGGACGTAACGAAGTAATCGATACGCCACCCTGCATTCTTTTCCCTCGCCTTGAAGCGATAGGACCACCACGAATAGATGTCCTTCCGGTCGGGATAGAAATAGCGGAATGTATCCGTAAAGCCCGTAGAAAGCAGATGACTGAACTTGGCACGTTCTTCATCGGTAAAGCCCGCATTGCGACGGTTGGTCTTGGGATTCTTCAAGTCTATCTCCTGATGCGCCACATTCAAGTCCCCACAGAAGACAACCGGCTTCTTGGCTTCTAATCGCTTGATATAAGCCAAGAAGGCATCCTCCCACGTCATCCGATAATCCAAGCGTCGGAGTTCATCCTGCGAATTGGGTACATACACCGTCACCAGATAGAAGTTCTCCATTTCCAATGTCACCACACGCCCTTCATGGTCGTGCTCCTCCACTCCTATTCCATACGACACGGACAGAGGCTGATGACGGGTAAAGATGGCCGTACCCGAATAGCCTTTCTTCTCCGCATAATTCCAGTACGACTGGTAGCCCTCAAACTGGAGGTCGAGCTGCCCCTCTTGCATCTTGGTTTCCTGGAGGCAGAAGAAATCGGCATCCAATTGCTTGAACGCTTCCCGGAACCCTTTGTCACAACAGGCACGAATGCCGTTCACATTCCACGATATAAATTTGATTGTCATAAAGATTGCATTAAGTTATACGGAAACAAAAATAAGGAAAAAGCCCCTCATACCAAACAACTGAAGACAAAAAATGCGGAAGTATATTCCATACCTCCGCATTCAAATCCCTCTATTTCCTTTATCGGATTATTCTTCTACCGCAGCATCCTCTGCCGGAGCTTCTTCTGCAGCTGGAGTATCAGTTACAACAGGAGCATCAAAACCAGTAGGAGCATTCAGCGGATTTGTAGCGCTTTCCTTGATGGCTTGTTCCATGATGACAGACTTTTCAGCTTCAACAGTAGGAATCACATACGCAGAAGCGATGCTGATCACTACGATGAAGGCAGCTAACCCCCAAGTCAACTTTTCAATGAAGTCTGTAGTCTTGCGCACACCCATAATCTGGTTGGAAGAAGCAAAGCTTGAAGCCAATCCACCACCTTTTGAGTTTTGAATCAGAACCACGAAACACAAAAGCAACGCTGCTACAACAATCAATACAATGAATAATAAATACATTTTACTTATTTCGATTTAGTGTTAATAATCAATTTTTCCAAAAATCTTATTTGGTCTGCAAAGTAAGCGTTTTTTTTTGGATATTTCAAATTTAATTTTCTAATTATTTCAAGAGCCTTCGAATATCTATGCTGTTTCACATAAATTTTCGCTAAAGTTTCCGTAAAATAACTCTCGTCGTCCAATTCTCCCTCCTCTTCTCCTTCATAAGTGACCTGTTCGGTAACCCTTTCCACCGGAAGGGAAGACGGTGCCTTCTTTTCCAGAAAGTCATCAATGATTTCCATCCCCGCCGTTTCCTTCGATTCGGCCTGTTCATCCTCTTCTTCGGCCTCCGGCATCTGCAACAGATAAGAGGAATAGTCGGAAGCCATCGCAAGCGGATAATCCGAAGGAGCTTCCACGGGCTGCTGTTGCTCCTCGGGCAGGGAGGAAAGGAAAGCGTCTATCAAGGTCAGCGTGCGGTCGATGTTCTGCGCTCCTGCCGACACCTCCGGCAACTTCTTCTCCAACGCCTTCAACGTATATCGGTCGCCCTCGACGAGGTAGAACAACGCCTTCCGGTCATTGATGTACAATGCCGACCGACGAAGCTCTTCACCGAAGGAGATGTCGTGAAGCAGATACAAGTTCTTCAGATACAGCAGACGTGCCGTATGAAAATAAGGATATTTCGCAAGCAAGGTACGCAGTTCGTACAAGCTCTCCCTATTCAGTTTTTCAGGATGTTTTATCCAATCATATATACGCTGCTGGTTCATCATTCTTACCAATTGGCCACGGTGGCATTGAATATCTGTTCGACTATGTCCTTAATCATCTGGTTCACCAGTTCGTCCTGCACGGCCGAGAGCTGTTGGCTGGCGTCGTATTCGCGACTGGCCGTAAACTGCTGGTTCTCAAAATTCTCCTGCGGAGTTGCCTTGTTCGAGAAGTTCACCCTCACCGTCATCCGAAGTTCGGCCATGGTAGAGTAACCGTCGGCACCCACCCCTTTGTTGAATGCATCATAGTTGGTAATTTCGCCGGACAGTTGCAAGTCACCATCACGGTTCACCTGCTGAAGAGCCGTCTGCTGAAGATAGATGTCCTGCAAAGCCGTGTTGAACAAGTTCTCCATCGGGCCCCACACAAATCCCGCCGAGCGGTTGGGGAACGTCTCGAAAGAGATGGTCTTCACCTTCGTATAGTCAATGGAAGCCCCATTGAACTTATAAGAGATGGAACAAGCCGTCAGACACAACGCCACGGTCATGCACATCCCCACATATTTCATCATTCTTTTACTCCAAGCCATATTCCTTAATTTTTCGATAGAGTGTACGTTCCGATATTTTCAAGTCCTTGGCCGCATTCTTTCGTCTGCCGTGGTGGCGTTCCAAAGCCTTTCGTATCATTTCCTTTTCCACCTCGTCCAGTGCAAGCGTTTCTTCCACATATTCCTCGGTGTCCTGGATGTCATCGTCCACGGCCGAAGGTTGTACCATGTTATGACCACCCTTCGGCGAGATGTTGATGCTGGACGTTTGCGGCACGTTCATGTAGTTATAGGCAGGCATTTCCCCTCCCCGTTCCGCCATCAGCGTGTTGACCAGCTGCTTCAGTTCGGTCACGTCGCGACGCATGTCAAACAACACCTGGTAGAGAATCTCGCGTTCGCTTTCAAACGTCCGTCCGCTACCCTCCACCTTGCTGCCCAACAACATCGGCAGGCGGGAGTCCGTAATCTGCGCCGGCAAATACTTCTGAAGGATGGCCGAATTGATTTCCCGATTCGTTTCGATGATGGAAATCTGCTCCGTGATGTTCTTCAGCTGACGCACGTTCCCCGGCCACGGATAGGCAAGCAACAAAGCCTTGGCATCCTCCGTCAGCTGTACGGCAGGCATCCGGTACTTCTCCGCAAAGTCAGTAGCGAACTTACGGAACAACAGCACGATGTCGTCCGCCCGTTCACGCAACGGCGGGATACTGATAGGAACCGTATTCAGACGATAAAACAAGTCCTCGCGGAAGCGGCCCTCCGATATGGCCTGCATCAGATTCACGTTCGTAGCGGCTACGATGCGTACATCCGTCTTCTGCACCCTCGACGAGCCCACCTTGATGAACTCCCCACTCTCAAGCACACGAAGCAGACGCGCCTGGGTAGACAAAGGAAGTTCCCCCACTTCATCCAGGAAGATGGTTCCTCCGTTCGCTTCGGCAAAGTACCCGTTGCGGTCGCCTATCGCCCCCGTAAAAGCCCCCTTTTCATGTCCGAACAGTTCAGAGTCAATCGTACCTTCAGGTATGGCTCCACAGTTCACGGCAATGTATTGCCCATGCTTACGTCGGCTGAACTGATGGATGATTTGTGGGAAAGACTCCTTACCTACCCCACTCTCACCTGTTATCAACACCGACAAATCCGTCGGCGCCACCTGCATGGCGATATCAATCGCCCTGTTCAAATCCTCCGAATGGCCAATGATACCAAAACGTAACTTGATATTATGTATCTCCGATTTCACCATATTCATTGCTATTACATGACAAAATTACAAATTAGTTGGTATACAGCAAGCAATTCTGTCAGTATTTTAACATAGGTTCAAAGCTGGTGGGGAGAAAAGCGGTGTCAGCGCCCGAAATCGGCTTAAAAAAGAGGGGGTACGCCGGTTCATCAAGTCTAAATCCGTTCATCAAAACATAAAAACAGGTATTTTCAGACAGATTGAAGTCCGTTTAAGGGGTTTCAGATTTCAGTAATTTCAGATTTCAGTTTGATTTTTGCGCTTATGATAAAGTAGAATCAAAATTATTATATATAATATATTATATATAATGAAATATCTTTACATATATCCAGAACTTGAAAAATACGATTTTCAAGTAACTGAAATCTGAAATCTGAAACCTCTGAAACCCCTATCCAAAATATTTTTCATTGTTTGAAAAAATAATAGCCGAAATACTTGACAAGTGGGTTTGCAGAATGGTATCTTCACAATGTAAGCAATGGGGGAAATAAAGCTATGCTTTAGTGCGCAGAAAGCTATGTTTTACGACTCGCAAAGCTATGTTTTACGAAAACCATGCGGATAAAGCATGGCACGCAGATGACACAGATGATGCGGATGACTACGGAATAATATGCTTGTTACACTATTATTCCCTTCTTTTATTTATAAACACAGAGTAGAAAATTTCAGTGGTTTCAGATTTCAGAAAGTGATTTTGAAAACATTTTCTTCTTATTACAGAATGTTTTATAACTTTGTAAAATAGAATTGAATATAAAGCAAATTGTCTCGTAGTCGAGTACCGGTTATCAATAAATAGTATGGGAGAATTTTTAAAATTATCACTCATCATTGGGATTATAGCCATTGTCATATGGTTTATGAAGGGATTGATTAGGAACGCCACCAATAGCCCCACTTGGGAAGGTATCATTATCAGCGCCCTTATCGGAATGTTACCCATGTACCTGATACTATGCTATTTCGGTGTTATGGGGGAAAAAAGATACAACGATTCCCCTCAATCGTCTGGAAACTATACACAAGATATGAACAGACGCTATGCATACGATTCGACATCGAAGAAGAAATGGAATTGGGTTAAAATCCTGACTTCGGCATTTATAGTCCTATTATTAGTCTGTATATTCCTAAGCAATCTCCCTGCCAGACAAGAGGACGAACAGACTGAAGTACAAGATGAAATTGTTACCGAAAAACAGGAAGAAATCGTAGAGCCGACAAGCAATCAAGCCAAAGACGAGCCGATGAAAATACGCTCTACCGCTACTAAACCAAAAACAAAAGTTTCATCCTCCAAACAGAAGAATGCAAACGAAATAACCCCAACGGAATCAGAGCCCGCGCCTTCTGAAAACAAGAGATCCACATTGGACATGCTGGATGAAATTCAACATAACAGCATCGTGCAACAAGCAAAGGAGGCCGGCGTAAGTACGGAAGGTTCTACATTGGACATACTGGAGCGGATTAATCATGCCGAAGTAGTGAAACAGGCAAAGGAAGCCGGTGTAAGCACCGAAGGCTCTACATTGGACATACTGGAGCGGATTCAGCGCAAGATGTTGGAAGAACTTTACGAGTAAACGTATATCACGGGAGCATCGGCTGAACTGTTCCAAGGCTGTTGGATAAATTCGGATTTACCCTTTATTATTTTCCCACTCCAAATGGCATTGGAACCATTTTTCATTATGTGTGCCTAACGCTCCAATTTGTCGAGGATGAGCTAAAGGAAGAACGTTTATATTTTTGCCATTGATTATTGCTTTAGAGGGATTCCCATATCCATATTGATTTACATATTCTTGCAATGACGTGTAGTTTACATCAGTTATTCTATTTAAGAATTGCTGAATGGGAATATCACCCAGCAAAACAAGTAAACTTGCTTTTGATTCGCTCAGTTCAGCGAGAATCTCTTTGCTCCTATTTAGGTCACAAAAGACAGTTGGCCGTTTAGGAATCGTAACGTGATTGAGGCCGTATTGCTTTATTTTAGGCTCATATTTTGCTTTCAGCACTCTAACCTGACTTGCATTCAGGCGTGTTTCAGGCAATAAATCACATAACCAAGCATCTTTCCTCGTATATCCCAACGGTGCAAGAATATGTTCATCCAGAACTTTTGCAGAAGGTCCATTTAAATGACTCCCAGCAGGCTCTAAAATCCCAAGCTCATCAGGTATATGAATTTTACTGATAATTTCCTTGGCTTCATCAGGATTACCATCCCAAAAAATTCTTGGTTCACTTGCAACTGCCAATGCTTGACATACGATTTCATTCCCCTTTTTCCATCTTGCATGTACAGCACTGGCATATACACCAAGGACAAACACCTGCTTTGCTGTTCTATCTATTTGTACTAACGGTTGAACTATTTCACCAAAAGGATATTTGTATTCCATAAATTCTGATTTATCGGTGTAAATATAGCAAATTTACATCAAATTGTATCCTTCTCCGAACTTTATCGCAAGCTGTTCTGAGATAATGCCCAGTTCGCATTGGGTATCGTCCTTTATTTTCAATCTTTCCTCCCCTTTTGTCATCCTTCCCCCCTACTGTCGTCTGGATGACAAAATGGTGATGATTGCTCTGGTTGAATAATAGTGCCAACAAGTATATTATTCCCTAAACAAAAAGAGGGTGCGACAAACAGCACACCCTCTTTTGAAACATTATTAACTTTAAAAATATATCAGTCAATTTCCTGATCAGGTTCGTAACCACCCATTTCGCGGATAGCGTTCTTCAAGATAGCATATTGCTGGAAGAGGTGGTTGACTGGAATTTCACCCTGTGTATAGTCGTGCATCGGGCTCTTGAGGAAGAAGCTCAAGAAGCGCTGAGTTCCCCAACGGCCGGCACGGGCAGCCAAGTCGCTCAACAATACCAAGTCGAGGCACAAAGGTGCGGCAAGGATAGAGTCGCGGCAGAGGAAGTTAATCTTGATCTGCATCGGATAACCCATCCAACCGAAGATGTCGATGTTGTCCCAACCTTCCTTGTCGTCGTTGCGAGGAGGATAGTAGTTGATACGTACCTTGTGGTAGTAATCGGTGTACAAGTCGGGTTGTTCTTCGGGCACGAGAATAGATTCCAATGTAGAGAGCTTGCTCACTTCCTTGGTGCGGAAGTTGGCGGGTTCGTCCAATACCAAACCGTCGCGGTTGCCCAGGATGTTGGTAGAGAACCAACCTCTCAAGCCGAGGCAACGGGTACCGATAATCGGTGCGAAACCTGACTTAACCAATGTCTGGCCGGTCTTGAAGTCCTTACCAGCGATAGGCATCTTGGTCTTTTCAGCCAATTCCCACATGGCAGGGATGTCGACAGTTGTGTTAGGAGCACCCATGATGAAAGGAGCACCTTCCAACAGAGCAGCCATGGCATAACACATGGATGGAGCGATGTTCACCTGGTCGTCGGCCTTCATGGCAGCTTCCATATCGGCCAAGGTATTGTGTACTGCAGGAACAACGGGTACATAGACTTCGGTAGAAGCAGCCCAAAGCACCACGATGCGGCTACAACCGTTGGCAGCCTTGAAGTTGCGGATGTCTTCGCGAACCTGTTCCATCATGTCCCAACGGTTCTTGCATTGCTTCACGTTGTCGCCTTCCAAACGGCTGGCAAACTTCTTGTCGAAAGCTGCCTTCATCGGAACAATCTTTTCCAGTTCGTCCTTCACCGGATTGATGTCTCTTTCCTTCAAGACTTCTGCATTGATAGCCGATTCGTATGCATTGGCAGGATATACATCCCATGCACCGAAGACAATGTCCTTCAGGTCAGCCAATGGAACGATTTCACCATAGCGCAGATACTTTTTGTTTTCACCACGGCCCACACGCATCTTATCGTATTGAGTCATAGAACCGACAGGCTTGGCCAAACCTTTACGGGCCATGAGCACACCTGTCATGAAAGTTGATGTTACAGCGCCTAAACCTACGCACAAAACACCAAGCTTACCGTCAGCCGGTTTTACATTCATATTTCCCATATTTATTCTTTGTTTATATCTCCAAGAAGAGATTAAGATTTTTTAATTTTGCCAAAGTTACATTATCTTTTGAAAACTTGCACACTTTTTAAAGTTTTTTTTCGGTATTGAAGATACTTTATCACCAACATACCCCCTAAAAGGTGGATATAATGTCCCTTTTTACTTACAATTAGTCATTCAAGAAAATGCCCCGGCGCTGCTCGTCGGCCACTACGGCCATCATGCCTTCCACCTGTGCCAAAGCAAGCATACGTCCGTGGAAGGAATAGCCGGCATTGTAGCCTTTGTCTTCATCGCCCAGCATGTTGCGGCCATGGTCCACACGCATCGGCAAGCCTGGATTTTCTTTCTCAAAGATGCGGATAAGGTCTATCAGATGGCCACGTCCTTCGAGGTGGGAGCTTTCGATGAAGTTTCCGCCAGGCATGGCCTTGGTGCTTCGCAGATGGACGAAATGGGTGCGCTTGGCGAAGCGCTTGGCCAACTCGCGGGTGTCGTTGTGTTCGCCAGCGCTCAGGGAGCCGGCACAGAAGGTCAGGCCGTTGTGGGGATTGTCGACGGCATTGAGGAACCATGCGATGTCTTCTCCGTCGGTCACGATACGTGGCAAGCCCAGAATCTGGAAAGGTGGGTCGTCGGGATGTACACACATGTTTACACCATATTCCTCGCAAACGGGCATGATGGCGGCGAGGAAGTAGCGCATGTTCTCGCGCAACTGGTCGCGGTCGATGCCTTTATAGAGGGCCAGCAGGTTTCGGAAGATGGAGACGGGGTTCTTGTCGCCTTCCTTGATGTTGCCATTGACAAAGCCTTGTGTCTTGACAATGATGGTATCTACCAGGTCGTCCTTTTCGGCTTCGGTGATGACCTTGTCGAGGGCTTCGACTTTCTCCAATTCTTCGGCGGTGTAGTCCTGTTCGGCACCTTCGCGCTTCAGTATCTTCGTGTCGAAATAGGCGAAACGCACACGGTCGTAATAGAGGGAGCTGCTACCGTCCGCCCAAGGGT
Source organism: Bacteroidaceae bacterium (assembly GCA_017503235.1). Taxonomy (GTDB): domain Bacteria; phylum Bacteroidota; class Bacteroidia; order Bacteroidales; family Bacteroidaceae; genus Phocaeicola. The sequence goes on from JAFVTL010000130.1 coordinate 14,082, forward strand.
GATACAAATCGGTGCGCACCCAGTCGATGACGGGCATGAAGTTGTAGCAAATAGTCTTGATGCCGCACTTGCCCAAATTGGCGAGGCTCACCTTGTAGTTCTCAATCAGCTGGTCGCGTTCGGGACCGGCATACTTGATGGCTTCGCACACAGGAAGACTTTCGACCACCGACCAACGCAATCCGTAGGATTCAATGTAGGACTTCAGGTCGTTGATGGCCTCAACGGTCCATATCTCACCATTAGGAACATCGTGCAAGGCGGTGACAATGCCTTCCACCCCTATTTGTCGCAACATGGAAAGTGTTATCTTGTCTTTCTTTCCAAACCATCTCCAAGTTTTTTCCATCATAATTATATTGTTTTTAGTTTGTTTCTTTTTTTAAGGAGTTAAAGGAGTTATCGCTTTGTTGGTAGTTAAAGGAGTTAAAGGAGTTATCGCTTCGCTTCGCTCGTTAGCCAATAGTTTCGACAAAGGAATACATCCACAGGACTATCGGCTTTAACTCCTAAGCCCGTAGGGCTGGTAACTCCTTTAACTACTCTAACTACTTTAACTACTTTAACTACTTACCACTATACGTATTCCTCCAACTGCTCCAAATCCGTAACAATCACATCGGGCAAAGAGTCGTCCGTCTGCTCTCCTCCCCAGCCTTCACCTTTCAACCAGGCGACCTTGCAACCTACCTGCTTGGCGGGTACCATATCCTTCGAGAAGGAATCGCCCACTACCAGAATGTGTGAAGAGGGATTGCCCATCGCATCGACACCCAACTGATAGATGGCAGGGTCGGGCTTGCGGACACCCACCACCGACGATTCAATCACATCGGCAAAGTAGGCGGACAAGCGGAAATCGTCCAATATCGTATGGATGTTGCCATAGAAGTTGGAAACCAGCACCAGCTTGTATTTCTCCGCCAGACGGGCAACGACGGGGCGTGTCTTTTCGAGGACATCGAGCACATAGGCATAGCAATCGTCAGCCACCTTCCGGGCATCGTCCTGCAAGCGTTTCTCGTCGAGAGGCAGATAGCCTTTCTCCGCCAGATACTCCATCTGGAGCTTGGTCTTCACGGAAAGGACATCGTGAAAGTTGTGGTCCGCACGGATGAACGGAAACTTCGCCAAGGAGCGTTCGCCAAACACATAGGCTTCGCGGAAGGCTTCCTTCGTAACCGGAATCTGATGGGCAACATACTTTTCCCACAACACTTCTGCCCAATGGCGACTGTTGGTGTCAATCGTACCGCCATAGTCGAAGATGATACCTTGAATATCTTTCAATGTTTTCATTGCTTATCTTTATTAGGAGTGCCGGTGCCCACCTTCATGAGCATGACACCGATGATAATCCAAACCAATTCGCGGACACGGGTAATGAGGCTTGTATAGACGCCAAAAGCACTGGGGATGGACAAGCCACTGGCCGAGAGGGCAAACCCTCCCTCGCGGGCACCCAACTGCATGGGCGAGAAGAAAAAGAGATTGGCAAACAAGGAGGTGAATGCCATAATCAGGATACAAGCGACAAAACTGACATGGTCCGTCATGACGTTCAAAATGAAATAGACTTCCAGACAACCTACCACACGTGCCAGAAACTCCAAGCCCAACGAGGCATAGAAGGTGGTCTTCCGCTGCTTGTGCAACTCGGCTATCTGACTGTCCACACGTTGCAACGTTTCCTGCTTCTCTTCGGAAAACCTACGGGCCCATTTCTTGGCAAAAGGTACATGACCCAACAGGCGGAGTGTGCGTACCGCCATGCCGTTCTTATAGCCTTTCATGAAGAAATAGATGGCCAACGAGCAGCAGAGTCCCACAATGCCAAATACAATCATCAGGAAGGTATCCACGGGATAGCAAGCCAAATACAGGAAGATGGAGAACAACCAGAAGCAGAAATGGGAAAAAATGTGCATCATCACATAGAGAATCACCGACGAGGTGGCCTTGCTGGCTCCTACATAAGGGGTCAGCTCCATGATGCGATAGGGTTCTCCTCCCATCAAGCCGACAGGAGTGGCATAATTCAAGGCGAAACCGGAAATGGTGAGCTTATACACTTTCCAGAAAGGGATGGGGCTCCCCTTCTTCCCGTCGCGGATGATGATGAACCATGCCAACGCATTCAGCAGATAGATGAACACCCAAAGCCCGATGACGGCCGGCAACCACATGCCTGCACGCTTGAGATTGTCCCACAACTCGCTATACTCCATATCGAACGTACAGAGCATGATGACGATGGCGACAATGCCAAATATCAGGAATATATTTCGATACTTACTTTTCATGGGTCACGTATTTGCTATACAGAGAGGCGCAGAAGGATTCGTGCTTGCATTTCATATACACGAACAAGGCACTCATCACCACAATCTCAAATACAAAATAGAGCCAAGGCTCGCCTATCAGCAAGCTGACATACAAAGCGATGGCACGGGTGTTGAAGGTAAGGATGTTGGTGTACTTCATCAGAGGCTTGCTCCCCGCACGGAATTCATCGCGCAAGGATTGGGGGATTTCATCGCCATAAGTCTTTCGCACCCATGCATAGAATTTCTGGAAGTTGGGAGTCATCCGTTCCTGTGTGCGGGTATAGTTCCCATAGAAATAGAGGAAGGCTTTCCACCAGAAATTACCCTTCCAGGGCAAGCTATGGAAGATTTCACGTTGTTGTTTGAAATTGTCCAGTTCGCTACCGGCCTTTCCCTTCAGGAAGTAAAGGTGGATATTGCGATAGTAATCGGCCAATGTGCATTGCTTGCTATGACAAACGGTTCCTGCAAAAATGGCCATTACCCAGATGAAGATGCCCCAATGATAATCGGGAGCGAAGGGTATCGGTTGGTTCATCAGGCGCAAGCAGATGGCCACATAGATGGAGAAGAACCAGAGGTCGCCCGCAAACCCGTCGAGCATACGTCCCCATTGGGTTTTCTGACCGGTGAGACGAGCCAACTGGCCATCGGCACTGTCGTAATGGTTGGCCCACATCAATAGAAGAATCCCTATCAGCGTGTGCTTCATGTCGGGATAATAGAACATGATGCCGGCACCTACCCCCAAGAAGATGGACAAAATGGTCACCACGTTGGGGTGTACCTTCAACTTCTTGAAGAACAAAGCCCATGCATATCCGATAGGCCGGTTGAAATATATATCCAGCGTTTCTTCCGTGTCCATCGACTTGAAAGAAGCTTCTATTCCTTTTTTTTCTGTCTTTTCACTCATAATTTCAGTTTCTTTTGTGCTTGACGATAGATGTATTCGGCAATCTTCACACCGGCCTCTTCACGGCATCGGGCAAAGCTCGGCCAGTCGTTGAAGTCGATAATCTCCATCCTTCCATCGGAAAGGATGACACAATCGCCTCCATAGACGGGTACATTCAATATCTCGGCGGCCTTGTCGCTCTGTCTCTTCAATTCGTTGACATCAAACGGGATGCCGGTGGCTTCGCCATTGATGGCCTCCAAACCAAACTTGCTATGCGAACAGGGGCCGGGGTAAAACCAGAAAAAGAAATCGGTATCCTTCACCCCATAGAACTTGACCAGGTCGCCTTGAAGGTGTTTGTTGACAACCGCCTCGGCAATTCCTCGTGAATGGAAACTACGCAGAACCGCATCGGCTTCCTCACGGGTGGTGACATACGAGACGTCTTCCTTAATCATGGCATGGGAGTCGCCTCTCTTTATCCAACAAGGGAGGTATTCGCCCGAATAGCTCCGGTCGGTAGGAGCTATCACACTGGGAGGATAAGGCACCCCATGGGCAAGCAGCAGTTCGGTCATCGGCTTCCGGATGCAATTGTCTATCCCATAAGCCGAATTGATGACCAGACACCCTTTGTCCTCCTGATGCTTCAACTTGCGGAGGGTAGCGGCATCGCGGGCCATATCAAAAATGACATCACCTTCCACGTCGGAGGCAACATATTCCTTTTCCGTACAAGCATGAACTTTGCACCCCAACCGGCGCAATTCCTCCACTACCTTATTAAATATAGCGGCATCGTTGCCCACATGATTGGGAGAATATTCGCTTCCTCTGCTGACACCTATTATATTTATTTCCTGCATTTCTTCTTTTTGAACACAGAGACACGGAGACACAAAGTCCTGTTTTCTTAGAGACTTACAAAGACCTAGAGAGAATTTCTCTGTGTCTTTGCGTCTCTGTATTCCCTATTTGTTTACATATACTATTCTTCACCTCTAAGGAATGCTTCTGCCTTGGCTATATCTTCCGCATGATCGACATCGACAATCTTCTTGAAAGGGTAAGCCTTCAGTTTCAACCCGTCGGCCACCAATTGTCGTTGGAAATTACGCATACGGGCCATACCCTTGTCCATACAGCCCTGCAAGGTGCGGATGGCGGGAGGAGTCAGGCAATAGATTCCTCCTGAGATGTATTTGCAATCCTCTGTCCTTTCATCGTGAAAGCCCAAGATGTCGAGTTGTCCGTCGGTCGAGATATAGAGTGGCTTTTCATCGTCTATATAGTCGGTTACGGCCATGCAACCATCGGCATCGGAGGCCTTGAAGAACCGGATAAACTCCGCAAATTCGTCTTCACGGAAAATAGTGTCTACCGTAGTCAGACAAAACTTGTCACCATCCAGATAAGGGCTCAATTCATAGAAGCTATGCATGGAGCTGGGGGTTGTCTTGACTACAATCTGCAAAGGGAGATTGGTTTGTGCCTTCAATGCCAACAGATGTTCTTTGGTCATCGGATTCAGTTCATTGACGATGATAACAATCTCGTCAGCGCCATTCTCCATAAAGATTCTTATCAGGCGGTCAATCATTGCCACGCCGTTCAGTTGTACTAAGGGCTTGGGCAATGCGACACCTTCCTGTGAGAGGCGGGAACCCTCTCCCGCCGATATGATTGCGAATTTCATGTTCTTTCTTAATCTTCGATGCTATCCAACTTCAACTTGTCACTATCATCCCGCTTTTCGTAGTATTGCTTGCGCAACGGACGGGCGTGGATTTCCTTTTCAATGACCCGGTTGCGGTATACATCCAAGGCGGTATAGATGGCTTGTCGGAAGGAATCCTCCGAAGCGACACCTTGTCCGGTAATGTCGTAAGCGGTGCCATGAGCCGGCGAAGTGCGTACGATAGGAAGTCCGGCGGTATAGTTCACACCTTCGTCCATGGCCAACGCCTTGAAAGGTGCCAGCCCCTGATCGTGATACATGGCCAATATACCGTCAAAATGAACAAAATTGCCCGACCCCATGAATCCGTCTGCCGGATAAGGGCCGAAGCATTGAATGCCCTTTGCCTGCATTTCTTGCATGGCAGGGATGATGATTTCGGCCTCTTCATCGCCAATCAAGCCGTTATCTCCCGCATGAGGATTCAGCGAGAAGACCGCAATGCGAGGGCATCCGATATTGAAGTCATTCTTCAAGGAGCGATGGAAAATCTGCATCTTCTCCATGAGCAATTCCTTGGTAAGGGTTCCGGCTATGTCCTTCACGGGGATGTGTCCGGTCACCAATGCCACGCGGAAATCATTCTTCAACAGAATCATCAGGGCCTTGTTTCCTCCACCTACACGTTCTTCAATATATTCGGTATGTCCCGGGAAGTGGAAAGACTCCGATTGGATGGTGTGCTTGTTGATAGGTGCGGTAACCAGCACATCAATCAATCCATCCCGATAATCGGACAATGCCTTTTCCAACGCATCCAGTGCGGCTTTTCCGGCTTCTTCGGTCGGCTTGCCCAACTCCACTTTCAGTTCGTCGTCGGTACAGCTCAGGATATTCAGCTTGTCATACTGCGCCTCTTCGGCCGAATTGATGATGCTGAAATTGGTTTGAAGGTTCAAAGCCTTGCGGTGATAGGCGGCTACCTTTGGCGAACCATATACGACAGGCATACAAAGTTCAAACATCGCAGGGTCAGAAAACGCTTTCAGTATCACTTCATACCCTACTCCGTTCATGTCGCCATGGGTTATCCCCACTCTTATTTTACTTCTTTCTTCCATCACATTTGTTTTATTTCAGTTTATTGTCCGACAAGAGTGGTATCCATCTCTTCTTCCACCACTTCCGGACCTATTACAATTTCTTCCAGTTGTTGTTCTTGAGGCAAGGTCAAGGTATAGAGGACGGCCTCCATCTGGCGAATCAAGTTTCGTTTCAAGCCTTTCGGAGAATAGACGAAACCTTCCACTACAACGACACGACCATTCGGACGGTCGACACGGGCATGAGAGACGAACGGACCTCCCATCATGTCGCCTTCCATTTGCCACAATCCGCGTGCTTCGAATGCATATTCGTTCCTCACATTGATGTCCTTCACATCCACATACATGGAATCGGTGGACATATACATGCCTTCACGGGCACCCGGCAGGTTAATCTTCATGACTGAATCACGCTTATGCAAGAAATATTCTTTGGTAAACGTTTCTTTATCCGTATAAGGATAGGAATACATGACAAAGTTCAAATCCGCATTGCTTCTGTCGGTCGAAGCCCATAAGAAATCCTTTCCTTTCTTGAACTTCTGCAAATCCAACGGAATCCATACCTCACAACCGAATATACTGTCCACCTTATGACCGATGAATTCATTATGCTTGTTCTTCAACAGATTGATTTGACGGTTCATTTCTGTCTTCGTAAAGAAGTCAATGATGACCTGTCCATGCTTGGTCACATATTCGGCAAATGACTTTTCGTCCGGTGCCTGAATCGTCAGAATCATTTGAGGAGTTGAATAGACATTTCTGGAAAACTTGAACTTGGGTTGCGTAAAGATTTCGTCAATATTAGGCATGACAATGTTACGGAACACCTTGAATCCTCTTCTGAAATTGCTGGGATCTATCTGTGAAATACGGAAAGAGCGTTCCGCTTGGGGAAGTCCCGGCACATTCCTGTCCAGCACATCTAACAATGCTTTTCCACCCAAGGTATCATTCCACATGGTTTCATCCATCACCACCAACACCTCATAAGGTGTACCACTGGAGTTCGGAGTGAACAACGACTTACCGTCCTTCTTACAAGAGCCTAATGCCACGAGCATCAGCAGCAAGGCCAAACAATTAAAAATTCTTTTCATAATGCTTATTTTTCTTGATCTTCTTTCTTCTTTTCTTCCTGTTGTTTGGCGGTAGAGAGCATACCGCATGCCGCAAAGATGTCCTCACCACGAGAGGCACGGATGGTAGCAAAGACACCATGCTTCGTCAAGTAATCGCGGAAGGCGATGATGTGCTCCATACTCGTTCCCTCCAAATCGACATTGGGGATGGCATGGAAACGAATCAGGTTCATCCGGCATTCGATACCACGCAACAAACGGACAATCTCCTTGGCATACACCAACGAATCGTTCACTCCCTTGAACATGATATATTCAAAGGAGAGCCGGCGTTGCTTGGTGAAGTCGTAACGGCTCAGCACCTCCACAATCTCGGTAATGGAGAAAGCCTTTTCGGCCGGCATCATCTCCCGACGCTGGGAAGGGACAGGGGTATGCATGCTGATGGCCAAGTGGCAATCGCTTTCATTCAGGAAACGCTCCAAGCCCTTCTTCAATCCCACCGATGAAACGGTAATCCGCTTGGGGCTCCAGGCATATCCGTAATCCGAGGTCAGAATCTCCAACACTTTCAACACTTCATCCAAGTTGTCGAAAGGCTCTCCCATCCCCATAAACACCAGATTGGTCAATGTGTTTCGCTCGGGAATGGAAAAAATCTGATTCAAGATCTGATTGGCGGTGAGATTGGCCGTAAAACCTTGCTTCCCGGTCATGCAGAACTTACAATTCATCTTACACCCCACTTGCGAAGATACACACAACGTAGCGCGGTCGGCATCAGGAATGTAAACGGCCTCCACAAAATCGTTCGTTGGCGTACGGAACAAATACTTCACCGTCCCGTCCACTGAACGCATGGCTTCCACAGGCTCCGAAGCTCCCACCTCATATCCGGCTTTCAAGGCTTCCCGATGCTTGATGGAAAGATTGGTCATCTCGTCTATCGAGAAGACCTTCTTGTCGTAAAGCCAGGAGGCAATCTGTTTGGCCGCAAACTTGGGCATCCCCAAATTCGCCGTTATCTGTTGGAGTTCATAAATTGTCTTACCTAACAAAGGAATTTTCGGAGCTTCCATCTTTTTTTAGTCTTTAAACGTACAAAGGTATGCAAAAATAAAGATATAATACCTATATTTGTCTCATAATTATAAAAAATTGAGTATGCACAAAGCGATTAGTTGCTTCATTCCTTTCGGAAATGAAACATCCGTCAGAAGGACCCTTTCTTCCATTCGGGAAGCCTGTCCGGAGGCTCATATCTACTTGATGTCAGTCTCATCGGCAGAAAAGGAATTCGACGGATGCCCCATCATTCAAATAAAAGATTCGTACAACAGCCTGGATGCCTTTGAAAAGATAGCCCTATACTCCGAAACTGAACAGGTCTTGTTATACACCAAGCATACGCCTCTCGAACTTGGATATAAGGCCATTGAACGCATGAAGGCGCACCTCATCGACTATCGTTGCGGCATGGTATATGCCGACTACAACGAATGGAAGGACGGAGAATTGAAGAGCCATCCGCTCATCGACTATCAATTGGGAAGTGTGCGTGATGATTTCGATTTCGGCTCTGTCCGGATGTTTCACACCAAATTGCTGAAACTCGGGGTGCAATACCTGAAGGATGCGGTAAGAAGCAACAAGGGAAAAATTGCTTTCAAGCATTCCGCTTTATACGCCATCCGCTTGTTCATATCCCGAATGAGCGCCATCCAGCACATCAAGGAATTTTTATATACAGAGGTGGAAGAAGACCTCCGCTTGTCGGGAGAAAAGCAGTTCGACTATGTCAACCCTCGCAACAGGGAAGTGCAGATTGAAATGGAAGAAGCATTCAGCATGTACTTGAAAGCCATTGGTGCTTACCTGAAACCTCGTAACAAGAAAATCGACTTCAAGAAATCCACATTTGAAAACGAAGCGTCGGTCATCATCCCCGTCAGAGACCGGGTAAGAACCATACGGGATGCCATCGAATCCGTATTGGCACAACAGACAGACTTCCCATTCAATTTGATTGTCATTGACAACCACTCCACCGACGGTACGACCGAAGCTATCGAAGCATACAAGGACAATCCCCAAGTCATCCACCTGCGTCCCGAACGGAAGGATTTAGGCATCGGAGGATGTTGGGACATGGCCGTCAACCATCCACAATGCGGGCGGTTTGCCGTACAACTCGATAGCGATGACATATACAGTTCTCCGCAAACGCTACAAAAGATAGTCAACGGATTCTACGAACAGAAATGCGCCATGCTGATTGGCTCATACCGCATCACTGATTTCCATTTGAACACCCTTCCTCCAGGCCTCATCGACCACAAGGAATGGACCGACAAGAACGGGCACAACAATGCGCTCCGCATCAATGGTCTGGGGGCTCCACGCGCCTTCTACACCCCCATTCTTCGGGAAATAGGAATACCCAATGTAAGCTATGGCGAAGACTACGCTTTGGGACTTGCCTTCTCCCGAGAATACAAGATTGGACGCATCTACGAAGAGCTCTATCTATGCCGGAGATGGGAAGGAAACTCGGATGCGGCACTGAGCATCGAAAAGACCAACCGGAACAATCAATACAAAGACGGCTTGCGCACCAACGAATTGCTCGTCCGCATGACTCCCAAGTCGGGAAAGGAACCTTTTGAAAGTGACTCTGAAGAGACGGAAGCATTTATCCGGGAGCAATTGAGCAATTGGGAACTTGCCCGCAAGAACCACCTGGCACTCAAGAAGGTGAAGTCGAAAGAGATGAAGATTGGCGGATACCCGTTCACGGTGCAATTCAATCCTACACGCATCGGCTCCACCCAAGCGAACCTCGATGCTACAAGCATCAAGAAACGCCCTTGTTTTCTTTGCGAAGCCAACCAGCCGGAAGAACAGGAACGCATGGATTTGACCGTACATCTGGATTTGTGCATCAACCCCTTCCCCATCCTTCCCGAGCACATCACCCTTCCTCACAAGAAGCATGTGCGTCAGGAAATAAAGAACTATCTCAACGAAGAATTCGACGTGTTCGAACAACTTTCGACAGATTACGTCCTTTTCTACAATGGTCCTTATAGCGGTGCCTCCGCCCCCGACCATTTCCATTATCAGGGAGTACCCAAGAAACTCGTACCGCTCATCAATGCTTACGAACGACTGAAAAAGGGAAGCACCCCTATTCTGTCGGATTGCCGGATGATAGAAGAGGATTACCCGGAAGAACTCCAATTGGAGGAAACCAAGTTGTTCTACATCGACAACTATCTATGTCCGCTATTCGCCATCGAATCGCAATGGGGCGATATGGAAAGCATGCTGAACACATTGTTCAAGTATCTGCCCAAAGAAAAGGGAGAATGGGAACCCAAAGTCAATGTATTCATCTGGAAACCCCAAGAAGGAGCAAGTACCCATGCTCTCATCATCCCTCGTAGCAAGCATCGCCCGGCCTGCTATTTCGAAGAAGGCGAAAAGCAGATGCTGGTAAGTCCGGGCGCATTGGACATGGCCGGCATCATCGTTACCCCCCGTGAAAAGGACTTCCTGCAAATCACCGCAGAAGACATCGAAAACATCATCCGCGAAGTAGGACTGCCTTTCGACGAAGCAAACCAAATTGTTGAAAACATCCAATCACAAGAACCATGAAAGAACCCGAAATAAGCGTCGGCATCGTCAACGCACAAGAAATACATTTTACGCTCAACGGCTTTTTCTTCGCCAAAGGAGAGACCGTAACCGGCGAACAGGTGGTATCCTTCCAAGAAGGAGGTATCCTCTGGAAAGGAATGTTATATCGTGAACTGACCTTCACACCGTTGGACGAGAAGAATTCCTTCTCACTATACGATGTGACCATCGGCATCAACTTCCATTGGGAACGGCAGGAAACCCAATCCTTTGTCGGCATCCTGAAGCTGGTGGTGGACGAAGGGAAAGTGACCGCCATCAACATATTGCCCGTAGAAGATTACCTGACCAGTGTCATCTCATCGGAGATGAATGCCACTTCATCCCTGGAGTTTCTGAAGGCGCATGCGGTCGTTTCCCGTTCGTGGTTGTTCGCCCAAATCGAAAAGCGGAAAGCCATGAGCGGACAAACCGACGGCTTCTTCTCTTTCAGCAAGACCGAGCATGAATACATCCGTTGGTACGACCGCGAAGACCATACCATCTTCGACGTTTGCGCCGACGACCATTGCCAACGCTATCAAGGCATTACCAAGGCATCCAACCAAACGGTGGTGAAAGCCGTACAAGCCACCCGCGGACAAATTCTGATGCATGGCAACACGGTATGCGACGCCCGATTCTCCAAATGTTGCGGAGGAGCTACCGAAGAATTCGGCTATTGCTGGGAAGACAAGCAGTTCCCTTACCTGAGCGCCATACGGGATGCTGACAAGGAAGAGAACCGGCCACTCCCCGACCTGACCAAGGAGGAAGAAGCCGAACGTTGGATCAGACAAGCGCCTGCTTCCTTCTGCGATACACACGACAAGAAGATTCTATCGCAGATTCTGAACAATTACGACCAGGAAACCACGAATTTCTATCGTTGGAAAGTGCGTTATACCCAGGAAGAACTGGCGGAACTCATCCGTCGGAATACACGAACCGACTACGGACAAATCATCGACCTCATCCCCGTACAACGTGGAAAATCGGGCCGTATCTGCAAATTGAAGATTGTAGGCACCAAGAAGACATTGACCATCGGCAAGGAGCTGGAAATCAGACGAACGCTTTCCGACTCCCATCTGTTCAGCTCTGCCTTTGTGGTGGATCGTAGCGAGTTGAAGGACGGAATACCCGAATGGTTCATCCTGACGGGTGCCGGATGGGGACATGGCGTTGGCTTGTGTCAGATAGGAGCCGCCGTGATGGGTGAAAAAGGCTATACCTACGACGAAATTCTGTTGCATTACTACAAGGACGCCGACATCCGTCGCTATTATTAACGAATCACGAAAAGCGAGTTATGAAGAAGAACTCCCCCTGGGGCTGGGTGCCCACCTTATACTTCGCACAAGGACTTCCCTATGTGGCGGTCATGACCATTTCGCTCATCATGTACAAACGGTTGGGCATCGGCAATGCGGAAATAGCCTTCTACACCGGTTGGCTCAACCTTCCTTGGGTCATCAAGCCGTTGTGGAGTCCTTTCATCGACCTCATCAAGACCAAACGCTGGTGGATAACCTGGATGCAACTGCTCATCGGCGCCGGATTGGCGGGCATCGCCTTTACCATCCCTACGGAACATTTCTTCCAACTGACATTGGCGCTCTTCTGGCTTCTGGCCTTCAGTTCGGCCACGCACGACATAGCCGCTGACGGATTCTACATGCTGGGGTTGGACAACAAGGAACAAGCCCTTTTCGTCGGCATCCGAAGCACCTTCTATCGCATCGCCACCATTGCCGGACAAGGGTTGCTCATCATGCTGGCCGGTCATTTGGAAACCACCACGGGCAACATTCCTTTTGCCTGGAGCATCACCTTCATGGTGTTGGCCGGACTTTTCCTCGGCCTTTGGGCATACCACAAGTTCATCCTTCCCCGTCCCGATACGGACAAAAAGGCGGAGGAGGTTTCAAGTTCGTCCTTGATGCAGGGATTTTGGAATACCTTCGTCAGTTTCTTCCAGAAGAAGCAAGCGGGATTGGCCATCCTGTTCATGTTGCTCTATCGCTTGCCCGAAGCCCAATTGGCCAAGATGTCCATCCCTTTTCTCGTCGACCCCATCAGTGAAGGAGGCCTTGGATTGACCACCGAACAGATTGGGTTTGTACAAGGTACGGTAGGCATCATCGGCTTGACGTTAGGAGGCATCCTTGGAGGCATCGCCGTATCCCGACAAGGGTTGAAGCGCTGGATATGGCCGATGGTATGCGCCATCTCCATCCCCGATGCGGTATATGTCTACCTCAGTTATGCACAACCCGAATCCTTGCTCATCGTCAACCTCTGCGTGTTCATCGAGCAATTCGGCTACGGCTTTGGCTTTACGGCCTACATGCTTTATCTCATCCGCTTTGCCGACGGCGAACACAAGACCGCCCACTATGCCATCTGCACCGCTTTCATGGCGCTCGGCATGATGATTCCGGGCATGGCCGCCGGATGGTTGCAAGAAACGATGGGATACCAACTGTTCTTCGTCTGGATTATGGTTTGTACCCTCGCCACCTTCGGGGTGACCGCCCTTTTGAAGTGGGATGACAAGGAGTAAAACTCTCCATAGCACGTATCGCGACGAACGACTGAAAGTATTTGAACGGACGACAGGAAGTTTTTGAACGAACGATAGGATGTATCGCGAACTTCCTATCGTTCGTTGCCATATTTCCATAGGTACGTTTTGCACTTCGTAAAGCGTTGAGTTACGAATCGTAAAGCGTTGAGTTACGAGTCGTAGAACGTTGAGTTATGAATCGTAGTATGCCGAGTTACGGGTCGTAGTATGCCGAGTTACGAGTCGTAGTATGCCGAGTTAGCACCATCCCTCTACAGGGAATTTGCAAAATCTGCTTTCACATCCTTCACCAACCGCACAACACTCTGAAAGACAACTACAAACGGTGAAAGCAAACCCCATTTTTCATTCTTTCACACCTTTCACCCTTTCACCGTCAACCAAAATCACGACGAGACAAGGTGAAACGATGAAAGGTTATTTTGAAGGCCTCCTTTCACCATAAACAAAAGAGCATCAACCCGTTACGACATCTGTGTAAGCGTGAAAGCGATTTAAATGAATAGTATGTACAATGTGAATATATTTCTAACTTTAACACTTCGTATCTTCATTCAGAAATTCATCATACCACTTGGCAGCCTCTTTGATTGTTTCATGCAATTGTCGAGACATAGCTTCGGCATTGTCCTGACGAAGGCCGAGTTCCATCAGACAAGAGGACAGACGGAGTGCCATCATGCGTGCTCCCACCTGAGTATGGAGCATTCCATTCCCTCCGCCCGCCTTGCCAAAGGCCATGTATTGCTCCATATCCTTGAACTCTATAACCTGATAAAGATATTGTGGATGAGTGGTTTGGAGCACAAATTTGTAAGGTTGCCCTGCCATTCTGCACTCCATGAATCTTATTTTCTTGGCATTCTCGTTTGTTTCCATAATGATTGTTTTTTGCAAAGGAATAAAAATCCTTTTAGTCTTGCAAGATTATTTATTTCCCTTTGCGCGATTGTGTGATTTGCATAACATTTGGCAATTCGATATGTCTGTCGCACCTCCTTTACTCCAAGCGGTGACATGGTCGGCATCCATATCTTTCAAGAGCCATATTTTCGTGCGGTTATTGTCATTGCCCATCGCACAATAGGGGCAATTGGATATTTTCTTTTCTTCTGCTTCCTTTGTTTGTCTATAATAAACACTCTTTTTGGTGGCATCATCGAACAGACGGATTTCAAGTAGTTTGGTATCCACGCATCCACCAAGTACATATTCAAAGATTCCTTTCCTGTTTTTCACATAAGAATCTGCATAGAGTTCCTTTACCTTTTCCCAAACTTCCTTCGGGTTGTATGCCCGATGGTGATAGGTTTCGTACAATCGTCCCCATTCCAAGCCACGCATTTCGTTCTCCACTCCCATAAAGACTGCCGACACCCAATCTATCACAGAATTGAAATAGGCTTTCACTTCGTTGATGTTATTGTCGAAACGATGGCTGCTCATATAGTCTTCTATCTTTCCACGACTCACCCAATCCAATGCACATTCCATAAAATCCTGACGATTGACCGCCCCAGAAATATAGGCACTCCATTTCTGCACATTGGCATTTTGGCTATTACTGAATTCGGCCTTGCATAGTGTGACAAACGGGCCAGAATACACCGCATTACTTATTTCTTGTGCATTCAACGGAACGCCTACAATATTGATTGTCTTAAACCACTCCTTTATCTCGCTTTCTTCGCCTTCGCATTCGTAAATCAACAGTTTTGTATTCAAGATTCGTTCCTGCAAATCTGTGGCCAATGCTCCGAAATATTGAGGCATACCATTTGCATCCTTAATGGCAAATTTTCCTGTAACGTATCGTCCTAAGCTGGTGATGCGTTGTTGTCCGTCGAGCACTTCCAAACGGCCATCGCCCAATTTATTGAAATAAATCAGCCCTAACGGATAGTTCTTCAGCACCGACTCTATTACAGCCACATCTTTCTTGCCATCAGCATAGATATAGTTTCGTTGATATTCGGGTTGAATGGTGAGTGTTCCTGATAGGCCGAACAATCCCTTTCCTTCCAATTCATTATAGACAAAGCCTTCGCAAATGTCTCTGACGGTAATGTCTGTTCTTAATGTGGTTTTCATGATTTTCGCTTAATTAAAATTCGTTGATACACTTTTTCTTTCAAGCCTCCGCATATAATAACCCCACTTGCATTAAGGTCGTAAGTTCCTTTCTTTCCAAACTTCTGCATATATGCATCCTTGCATTCAAGTGTAGTATATACTTTTGTTTTAAGCCCATACAAATCTTCATTTTCACACATTCCAACAATTTCAAATTGTTCTGGGCAATATTTATCAAGAAACGAAATCGGCACTCCCATTACTCCATCGTAATCATTAGGAATGGCATCTGTATAAGGCACTTCAATGGCATTGTAATTTTCATACTTATCATACGATTCTTTGCCCCTAATATCCTTATGTCTGCTGAACTTTAAATTATCATCCATAGACATCAATGGAAGCGGACGATGGCGACGTCCATGCTCTAAGTTTGTGAACCAACATGAATTGCCTAAACGCGTATAATCACCTACATAACCAAGTCTTTCAGCTTTTGCCTTATCGCTTTCTTTAACAACCGTTCCTTTAGGAACTCCAAAAACCATATCTGTCACAAAGCCTGTTGCACCCAACCAAATTCTATTGCCTTTTATCAATGGAAAAACCTCTTTATAGGTAATGGCATTCATATTTCCTATTATCAAAAATAGTTTTTCACTTTCAACAATCCAGGATAAAAATTCACGGAACAATGAAAATGGAGGATTGGTTACAATTACATCGGCTTCATTGCGCAATGCCGTAACTTCTGCACTACGAAAATCGCCATCACCTTCCAAATATTGCCATTGCAGGTCGTCTATATCTATCCGTCCGTTGGCATTGGTATCGTGGTCGAGAATAAATATCTTACCACAAACACGACTTCTTTCTACATTATAAATCGGGTTCTCTGTTTCGAATAGGGTTGGCACCCAATCGGTCTTGAACTTCTTGCTTTCTATGGCATAACTTGTACTGATTAGTTTTTTTAATTCCAATCGCTCGAAGTTCTGGGCAAAATAACGGGTAAAGTTACTCCATTCGGGGTCATCGCACGGCAACAGCACCGTTTTATTTTTAAACACATCGGGATTATACTCCAAATAGGCATTTACTTCTTTCTCAATATCTTGATATTGGGTATAAAACTCGTCGTTCTTTGCATTCTTTGCATTCGACAGATTGCT
>JAFVTL010000131.1 GCA_017503235.1 Bacteroidaceae bacterium
AGCATCTTCCATTACAATAAGGATTAAGACTGTGCCGTTTCTTCATTGTATGGAATACATTGTTCTCACAAAGCATCTTCCATTACAATAAGGATTAAGACTATATTAACTGGTGAGGTTAATTCATAGTTTGTAAACTCACAAAGCATCTTCCATTACAATAAGGATTAAGACTTTCCTTCTCTCATGTTGTAGCCTCCGTTGAAGGCACTCACAAAGCATCTTCCATTACAATAAGGATTAAGACTTCCTGACACATTCATCGTACAGTTCAATACCCGTATTGGCTCACAAAGCATCTTCCATTACAATAAGGATTAAGACTTCCATAAATTTAATTTATTGGTTTGACTTTTAGTTCTCTTGCGAAGCATCTTCCATTACAATAAAGATCAACAACATTAATAAAAGGAATGATATTGACAAACATATATTTATTCATTTAGAAACACAAGAAGAAAGAGATACATGGTATAAAAAATATCCACATCATTTTCAGAAGAAACCATCTTCTGAAAGCATAGTTTCTCCATATAAACTCATTGTTTTTCAGAAGGTGAATTTAGAAGTTAATAATGTAATAGACTTAGTATAGAAGGCTGAATCATTATTCGATACAATGTTCAAAACAACATGAAGAAACCGGTTGTACGGAAAGGGAAGAAGGAACTGATTCTGAAAAGGACTGCCTATACTCTATCCTTCAATACTGAAACAAGCATAAGCAATCAGCTCAAAATTACATAAAAAAGAATAGAAATAGGGTCAAATTGAGCTGATTTAAAGAAAATAAGCGTTATATTTGAGCTGATTTATTAAATTGGTGGAAAGGGTAAGCAGAAAGGGGTATCGTTTCAATCCTGATCCGGATATAGATATAAATGAAGCGGTCGTTACACAAGACTATGCGAATAGTGGGTACGACCGTGGGCACATGTGTCCTGCCGGGGACAGCAGATGGAGCGGACAGGCAATGACGGAGAGTTTCTACATGACGAACATTTGTCCGCAACATCCGAACTTGAACGGAGGGGATTGGCATGAATTGGAGAAGGCTTGCCGCCGTTGGGCCCTGGAAGGAACAATCTACATTGTATGCGGCCCTATCTTATACAAGAATCCGTCTTATGCACCCATCGGCAAAGAGCACAAAATCCGTGTACCGGAGGCTTTCTTCAAAGTAATACTTGCCGGTGTGGAGGAAGGAAGGCCACGGGCAATCGGGTTCATCTACAAGAACACGGCGGGTAATCGTTCACTAGACTCGTATGTGAATTCCATCGACCAAGTAGAGCGGATTACAGGAATGGACTTCTTCCCTGCTCTGCCTGACGATATTGAACAACGCATAGAGAAGGATTGTAACGTCGAAGAGTGGAGGTAGACGAATCCAAAAAGCAGAAAAGTTATTTTACTTAGTATAGAATATTTGTTCATATCAAATTAATCTATAAATTTGCAATTTATAAATTGTAAATTCATAGATATAAATAACTATCACATAGTTGGATATGGCAAATCAAAAAATGTTAAAACCACAAGATGTAATGATTCTGCTTAAGGTTGTTACATACGAAGATAAACCTTTTGTGATGAAAGACTTGGCTGCTTCTTTGCAATTAAGTCCCGGAGAAATTACATTTGGATTGGAACGATGTAAGAATTCCGGCTTGATAGATGCAAACAAACAGAACGTCCAAAAACTTTCTTTGTTTGAATTTCTGGTGCATGGACTAAAATATGTGTTTCCTGTGCAACAAGGAAAGAAAGCAAGAGGAATACCAACTGCATATTCGGCATCACCTGTCAAGGATCAGATTGTGACCGGCAAAGATGATTTGGTGATTTGGCCTTATTCAAAGGGAAATAGTAGAGGTTATTCAATAGTGCCTCTTTACAAAACAATTCCCGAAGTGGTTTTGAAAGATAAAAAACTTTATGAACTATTAGCGATTGTGGAATGCCTGCGATTAGGAAGACGAAGAGAGGTTGAGATTGCTATCGAAGAACTTAAAAAGAGGTTGGATGTATGAGTGATTTAAGCCTTAAAATGATAGAAATCGTAGCCAAAGGATTGGACAATTTGAAAGATAGAGCAATGTTTGTTGGAGGTGCAGATGCTGATACGATGGGTGCTATTACAGGTAGAATCGCAGAAGCTTATTATGGTGGTGTGCCAGAGCATATCAGAAAGGAAGTGTTGAAACGATTGCCAAATGAGTTTATAGACGTGATGCAGAGATTCTATCAGAAGTTTATGGTGGAATGAAAAGTATTATAACGATTACAAGTAATTTTACATACGAAATCAATTATTCTAATCCAAAATTAGGATTAGAATAATTAAAACAAGAACATCATGCCTCTACTCTGACTTTTCTTTTCGTCTATCTCTTTATTCATTCTACGGATTGCCATTTGAAAGAAGAAGGAAATGAGATACTCGTCTGTATGCTCGGTACGGATAAAACGAAGGGCGTTGATATATTCGGACTTACTTTCTTGAGTTATAATGAGAATGGGATGACCAGCCTGGTGAAGGATAAAGTTAGAGAAAAGGCGACCAACACGACCGTTTCCATCGCGGAAGGGATGCAAATATTCAAAATATCCATGGAAGCGTGCTGCAAGAATCATGGGATGAACAGAACCTCCATCAATAGCACGCTGAGTGGAATCAAGGAGTTGGGGAACTTTGCCAATCAATGCTTCATGCTCACCAAAGACTGTATCGCCAGCACACATATCAGTTTCGGTATACTCACCGGCCTTGGCATCGGGATAACGATAGGTTAAAGTATGTTCCATCAAAATGCGATGGGTTTCTTTTAACAAATCTTCTGTCAGAGGAGTTCCTTGGGGTTGGTTCAACAAGAATTCGTATGCTTTGAAATGATCCAGCATCTCAAATGCTTCAAACAATGTTTTTCCTTGTGGAATGACACCCAAGCCTTTTTCTTTCAACTCACGGGTATCATTCACTGAAAAAGAGTTTCCTTCAATGGCACAACTATGAGCTGAAAAGAGTATTTCATTATACTCCTTCAAATCGGTAGTTGCCATACGGCCGGTCACTCTTTCCCGATAGACTTTCAGAATGGACTCGTATTCCTGGATTTCTTGCTTGAACATGTTGCAAACTTACACAATAAACTGGTGAACACCAACTAAAACCATTTATTTTAATTAGAAATAGAAGAAGAACATACTTGTTAACAACAACAATTGTCTTTAATTAAGTTCGCATCAACAGCGATATAGCCTCATGAAAATGGAAGTACGATTTAATAAGTTTATATAACACTGATTTAAATGTACTTAACATAGAATGAGTTACATTTGCCGCCACATTGGTAAAAGGAACTACATGAACTCACTCAAAATGCTCTGTACATGGATTGGTATACTTTGCTTTGTCTGCGCAAACGGACAAAGTGTGAAAGTGGACACGCTACAGACAAACGCTGAGGGTGAAATCAAACTGAACGAAGAGGCGGTGAGAAGCATAGTGTTTGACTTTGCACCGGACATCAGGCCGGAGCCGAAAGCATCTGTCGAGAAGCCTTGGTTGGAGTTTTCAACGGAACTGCCCAAAGAGTTCATCCGAAACGAACGACCGGAATTGGAAATGAAAATGGAGTTTGACATGAGTATGCCTAACGGGAATACCCAGCCATTGGCTACCTTCGATGCGGACAAGCTTCTGTTCGAGAACTTCACCAAGCGAGGAAGGGCCATCAAAAGGAACCGCAAGCGTGCCAAAGCCTGGAAACTGTTCCTTGAAAACAATGATTCAACGGAGAGAAAAGAGGACATGAATGACTCTCTTATCTTATCCATCGTGCCGAAAGACACGCTCCCCTTACTTCATGAAGACAAAATAAACCGCCAGAATGAGACAGACAAAAGCGGCGAAATGATTCCATTGCAAGGACTCTCCCTTGAAGAAAACCGTCGTGAATACAGTAAAGATAATTAGCGTTATCACTTCCTGCATCACCTTGAGCTGCATGAGGGTGAACGGGCCTCCATTTTCAATGAATCCTATGCGATTGGCCGGCACTTGAAACATATATTCAAAGAAGGCGATACACCATGAAAAGGCTACCACGCCTATCAAAGGCAGGGAGTCAAACCAACTGAATGTCTGTTTCATCTTCAAATGGCCATACCACGCAAAGGTCATGAATATGTTGGAAATGACCAACAAACCGATTGTCCAAAATGCTTTCATATTATTCTTATTTATTGTTGTTGTCTTTTTTGGCGGACGCAATGGGTTACGTCCCTACTCGTGAATGTTTACCATGGCGCGTCCCTACAGTTTATCCGGAAGTAATTCTTCTTGTACATTCGTCATGCTCCCCCAAAGGCTATAACGGGCTTCGGGATTGAGGGCTTCCAATTGCTTCAACACTCCTTTCATGTCCGTCCGATTACTCTGGGTTTCATAGGGGCAGTTCTTTATCTGTTTCTTGAAGGCACGAAGAGCGGCAAGTTCTTCCAGATCGCTTTCATGCACCAGGCACATGGGGCGGATGATGGTCATATCGAACTTCTTCATGACCAACTTGGGAGGCATGGTACTGAATGCACCTTGAAAGGTCATATTCATCAATAAGGTTTCGAGGATATCATCCATGTGGTGCCCCAGAGCTATCTTATTACATCCCAGTTCTTTGGCTACCGTAAAGAGGGCCTTGCGACGATTCCACGAGCAAAGGAAACAAGGGGATTTGCGGGTGTCGGTCGACGGGTCGAAAGAGGTCTCATAATGCACAAACTCCACTCCTAACCCTTGGGCATACTGCTTCAGATATTCAAGGTCGGCTTGATAGGGAATGTTACTCATCGAAACATGTACAGCTACCACTGAAAACTTCGGTTTATGAACTCTCGACCTGAGGGCCAACAATTCCAACAAAGCCAACGAGTCCTTGCCACCTGACAGGCCTACCAAAATGCGGTCATCATCTTCTATCAGACGATAATTGACCACTCCTTTTGCAAAGCGGACTCCGATGCGACGCATCAACTTGTCTTCTTCGGTAAGTTTTGCCATATAAACGTTTCAAATCGGGGGCAAAATTACATGAAAAGAATGATTTTGGAAAAATTTAAGGAAATAGAATTATCAAAAGAGGCAGATTTTCAAATTTATGTTGTACTTTTGAATTTATAAAACAAATACATTGAAACATTCGATGAAAAAACATATCCTTATCCAACTCATCCTGCTATTGTTTGTGGCATACCTCCCGGCACAAACAGCCAAACAAGCTGAGAAACTGTTCGAACAAGGCGAATATGAAAAGGCAAAGGAAGCCTACCGGAAGCTTATCAAAACCGCGCCGAACAATGCCGGATACAACTACTTCTTGGGGGCTTCGCTTTACGAACTGGGCGAAAAGGAAGAGGCTCTGCCCTATCTGGAAAAGAGTGCCAAACGGAAATACATCAACGCTTACCGCCACCTGGGAAAGCTTTATTTCGATTTGCATCGATACGATGAAGCGATAGAGAACTATGAGACTCACATCGAGTGGTTAGAAGAAAAGAATCGTGAAACTGAAACCGCTGAGGAGGAACTGGCTTTCATTCGTCACTACATCCGAATGCTGAAAGGTGTGGAAAAGGTGACGGTCATCGACAGCATCGTCGTGCCCAAAAACGAGTTCCTGAAGACTTACCAACTGAGCAAGGAAGCCGGACAACTGACGATGAAGCAAGGAGCTGCCGGTACCATGTATGAAAACGAACGGGGAAACAAGCGTCTGTATGCCGACTCCATCCCTGATGGAACCATGCAACTCTACAACCAAGTGAAGTTGTTGGATGAATGGGAAGAAGCCGAGCCCATCGCCTCCATCAACCAATGGGGAAATGTCAACTATCCTTTCTTGATGGGTGACGGAGTGACACTCTATTTTGCATCGGATACGGAAGGTAGTTTGGGGGGATATGACATCTATGTAACTCGCTACGATAGCGAAGATAACGAGTATCTCAAGCCCAGCAACATGGGTATGCCGTTCAATTCGACGGCCAACGACTACATGATGGCTATTGATGAATTCAACCATTTGGGATGGTTCGCTTCCGACCGTAACCAACCGCAGGATTCGGTATGCATCTATGTATTCATCCCCAACGAATCAAAGCAGACGTACAATTACGAAAATACCGGCATCGAAACCATAATTGATGCGGCAACTCTTCGCAACATCCAGAAGACTTGGGAGAACGCATCGGTTGTAGAAGCTGCCCGCCAAAGGCTGGCCGACATCCGCAACAAGCAGACATCCACCAAGCAGGAAATGAAGGAGTTCACATTTATCGTAAACGACCGCTTCACATACCATAAATTCGAAGATTTCCGCTCCAAACAAGCCTCTAACCGCTATCGCCAACTCAGACAGAAGCAAGAGGACTTGAAAGAACTGAGCCAATCACTGGCTGAGAAACGCACGCTCTACTCGTTTGAATCAAGCACCGGAAAGGAAAAGCTGGCTCCTTCCATACTCGACCTCGAGAAGCGTATTCCGCAATTAGAAGCTGAAATCGAAGAACTGACCATCGAAGTGCGCAACCTTGAAATACAACAACTCAACAAATAAAACCACATAGCCTATGGACATTCTTATCATTGCAGGACTTATCATCGCGGGATTCCTACTCTTCATCATTGAAGTGTTCCTCATTCCTGGCATCAGCATTGCGGGTATTGCATCGGCGGCTTGTCTGCTCTATGCCAATTACTATGCTTTCGACGTACTGGGAACCGTACCCGGATTGATAACATTAGCCATTTCGGCCATCGGCGTTATCGCCATCACCATCTGGTTCATGCGTTCGAAAACGGTGGACAAACTCTCGCTGAAGAAGAGCATCGACTACAAGCCTGAGCCTCTCAAAGGTCTTGACTTGAAGGTTGGCGACAAGGGTGTGGCCCTCACTCGCCTTGCCCTTATCGGTAATGCCGAATTCAACGGACACATCATTGAAGTGCGTTCGTCAGACGGATTCATCGACGAGAAATGCGAAATCCGAGTGGAAAGAATCTTGGATGGAATAGTTATGGTGCAGAAAGCATAACTTTACGCATCGTAAAGCATAGTTTTATGCATCGTAAAACATAGTTTTATCCACAAGAAAACGACTAATAATCACTAAAAACATATTATTATGATTGACCCTTATTTCATTCCGTACATTCTCATTGCAGGTGGGGTACTCTTTATCTTCATCTTCTTTCATTATGTACCCTTCTTCCTTTGGCTGAGTGCCAAGGTTTCGGGAGTTGACATTTCATTGATTCAACTTTTCTTGATGCGTATCCGTAATGTACCACCTCATGTTATTGTGCCGGCTATGATTGAAGCCCACAAGGCGGGATTGAGCAACATTACACGCGATGAACTTGAAGCGCACTATATGGCCGGTGGACATGTGGAGAGAGTGGTACACGCCCTCGTATCCGCATCGAAGGCTAACATTGAACTGACTTTCCAAATGGCAACCGGTATCGACTTGGCCGGACGTGATGTATTCGAAGCCGTACAGATGTCGGTTAATCCAAAAGTAATTGATACTCCGGCAGTTACAGCCGTGGCAAAGGATGGTATCCAGCTCATTACCAAAGCTCGTGTAACCGTTCGTGCCAACATCCGTCAGTTGGTTGGTGGTGCCGGTGAAGATACCATTTTGGCTCGTGTAGGAGAAGGTATTGTATCGTCCATCGGTTCATCCGAAAACCATAAGTCGGTATTGGAGAATCCGGACAGTATCTCGAAGCTTGTGCTTCGCAAGGGTTTGGATGCCGGTACTGCTTTCGAAATCTTATCCATCGACATCGCCGATATTGATATAGGCCGTAACATTGGTGCTGCTCTTCAGATTGACCAAGCCAATGCCGATAAGAACATTGCACAAGCCAAGGCTGAAGAACGTCGTGCCATGGCCGTAGCTCTTGAACAAGAAATGAAGGCCAAGGCAGAAGAAGCTCGTGCCAACGTGATTCAAGCCGAAGCCGAAGTACCTAAGGCGATGGCCGAAGCATTCCGTAGCGGTAATTTAGGAATCATGGATTACTACCGCATGAAGAATATCCAAGCGGATACGGATATGCGTTCAAGCATCGCACAACCGGAAGCCGGTGCTGGTAATTTGGAAATCAAGTAAAACATTTTACATAAACGCAGAGACGCAAAGACACAGAGATTCTTTTGATATTATACTTGTAGACTTTGTGTCTCCGTGTCTCGGTGTTCTTAGCAAAAGGAATTTATGGAAAAGAAACATTTTGCCCCTTCCGAGTTAATCATTAATGAAGACGGTTCTGTATTTCATCTGCATGTAAAGCCGGAACAATTGGCCGATAAGATTATCTTAGTCGGAGACCCGGGCCGTGTAAAAACTGTTGCATCCTATTTCGATACCCAAGAATGTGAAGTCAGCAACCGCGAATTCCGTACCATTACAGGTACTTATCAAGGGAAACGCATCAGTGTACTTTCAACCGGTATCGGATGCGACAACATAGACATCGTCATGAATGAACTTGATGTGTTGGCAAATGTGGATTTCCAAAAACGTCAAGAGAAAGAAGAGCATCGTACTTTGGAAATTGTCCGTATCGGTACATGTGGGGGACTTCAACCCCATACACCAATCGGCACTTTCCTTTGCTCACAGAAGTCTATTGGTTTTGACGGGTTGCTGAACTTTTATGCCGGACGCGATGAAGTGTGCGACCTCGCTTTTGAAATGTCATTCATACGTCACATGGGATGGATGGGCAACCAATGCCAACCCTATCCTTATGTGATTGATTGCGACAAGGAACTGATGGAACGCATTGCTCAAGACGACATGGTGAAAGGTGTCACTATTTCCGCTGGAGGATTCTACGGACCACAAGGAAGAGTATTACGATTACCATTGGCCGATCCCCAACAAAACGAAAAGATAGAAAGTTTTCGCCATGGCAACCATTGTATCACCAATTACGAAATGGAAAGTTCTGCTTTAGCCGGACTTGCTAAGTTATTGGGACACAAAGCAACTACGGTATGTATGGTTATAGCCAACCGTTATGCCAAAGAAATGAATACCGCATATAAATATACCATTGAGACATTGATTCAAAAGGTACTTGATAGAATTTGATATGGAACAAAGTTTTAGAACAGACATCATAAACAAAGAAGAGAAATATCAACATTTCTTACCCGATTGGAAACTCCTTATTGACGGAGAAACAGATAAAATTGCCGTATTGTCCAATACGTGTGCGGCACTTCGAGAAGCTTTCGGATTCTTTTGGATTGGCTTCTACCTTGTGAAAAACGGACAATTGGTATTGGGCCCTTTCCAAGGGGATGTGGCTTGTTATCGCATCCGCAAAGGTCGTGGAGTATGTGGTACCGCCTGGGCTGAAGCCCGTACGCAAGTAGTACCCGATGTAGAACAATTCCCGGGTCACATTGCATGTAGTTCCCTATCGAAGTCGGAGATTGTAGTTCCCCTCATGGCTAATAATGAAGTGGTAGGTGTACTCGACATTGATAGCGACCAACTGAATACTTTCGACGAAACCGACCGTCGTTATTTGGAAGAATTAGTGTCTGTTCTTTCTAAAACTCTTTATGGAAATGATTAACCAAGATACTATATGCGCTATTGCGTCCGCTCAAGGTGGAGCCATTGGAGTAATTCGTGTTTCGGGGCCTAAAGCCATCGAAATCACTTCAAGAATATTCACTCCTCAAGGTTATTTGCCACTTGAAGAGCGTAAGGCACATACATTATCATTCGGAACCATCCGTTCTACCAAAGGAGAAATCATCGATGAAGTTTTGGTATCGATATTCCGTTCGCCCCACTCCTATACCGGCGAAGACTCCACTGAAATATCCTGCCACGGTTCCTCCTACATACTTCAACAAGTATTGAAATTGCTTATTGAAAACGGATGCAGATTGGCTAATCCAGGTGAATATACCCAACGCGCCTTTCTGAATGGCAAGATGGACTTGAGTCAGGCTGAAGCC
>JAFVTL010000026.1 GCA_017503235.1 Bacteroidaceae bacterium
CACCTTGCGGATGGCCATCTCCTTGCGACGACGTTCGCACGTCAGGCTCACCATGGAGAAGATGCCGAACAGCGTAATGAAGATACATACGCCCGAAGCAATGCCAAGCAGCTTCATCAATACACGTTCCGATTGCAAAGCCTTTTCTATTTCTTCCTCAATGGTATAGAACCCCATGTGCATGTAACGAGTATCGACATGCGGAAAGGCACGTTGCAAGTGAGCACGCACACTATCTTGCAGCACTTTCATATCTTTGATGGATGTGGTGAAGAAACGTTGTCTGTTTATATTTCTTTCTATTATTCCCTCCCAATTCAATTTTTCTTTATCAAACATGTAAATAGATGGAGCAGGCGGCAAGATAGGCGATAGTTGTACATCCTTAATCACTCCCCTAATAGTAAACTTCTTTATATTTTCGTAATCATAGATAGCCACTAAAAAGGGAGAATGAAATTGCTTGCCAATAGCTTCCTCCAAACTCCAGCCCATTTTAGCAGCAAAGGCTTGATTTACCCAAATGTTCTGTGCGTTGCCACTCTCCTTAGGAGCCTCGCCAGCCACGAGCTGTAAGCCATACACCCGATAGGCATCGTAACTGATGTCGTGGATTTTGCATTCTATGGTTTGCCGTTCGCCCTTATCGTCATCATGCCATATCTCATAAGTTCCTGTGTGGTAACTTTGTGGGTCGAACGGGTGGTTTTCCGTCTTGTAGTATTCAATATAAGGAATCTGTTCCATAATAGGATCCACTTCCTCTTCAGTCCATGATATCCATCCTCCGGCTATCACTACATCCAGGTTTACACCCATATCATCGGAGTGATGCAGTTGGCGCAACTGTTTTTGTAGGGTAACAGTAGCAAACAATACAAAGATGCTGATGAATAGTTGCACACCCATAGCTACTCGACGGAAAGTGAAGATACCACCCGATGATGCAATAGGTAAGAGCGATTCGCGATATGAACGACGTTGTTGCAACATAAGCATGACGGATGAAAGCAACAAAGAAAGCAGTATCACAATGCCCATGTAGATGGCCGACTCGCGATAGAGGAAATCGCTGCCTTCGTTAATGCCGGTAATCTCCTTGAATGGGCGATAGAGCAGTTCGGTGATAAGCATGCCGAAGAAGAGAGCAATGCCTGTCAATACCAACAACTCGGTCATGGTCATTCGCAGCAGACTGCCCTCGCTTGCACCATGTACACGACGAAGAGTCATTTCGCGACGACGGATATAGAGGCGGATAACGTAAAGAATCAAATAGTTAATCAATGCACAAAGCACCACCACCAACCCCACAGCATTGAACAGACGGATATGCTCCAAACGAATGGCATCGGTAGAGAGAGGGTAAGTATAGTGCATCTCACTGAGGGGGACAATGGTGTGTGGAGATTTGGAAACAAGGACAATAGGACTTCCATCGCGACCGGTATAGTTCTCTTTTCTGTTGTATGCTTTCAGCTTCTCGTCAAGTGCCTTTACATCCACACCAGGGACAAGTTTGACAAATGCTTGAAAGATTAAATATCCCCAATTATGATACCTTTCTAATTCTCCCTTTGGGGAAGAGATAATATCGTATGGATAGTACGAATGTCCTTCGGCATCTTTCAACAAGGCGCAGATGGTGAAGCCATCCGGTCCGTTATAGCGGAAATTGGAAGAGAGTGTTTTGCCCAATACATCTGTAGTACCAAACATACGCATGGCGGCACTTTCGGTAATGCCGGCTAAGTTGGCATCGTACAAGAATTGGTCGTTTCCTTGCAATATCGTGATTGGGAATATCCGATTGTAGGCCGAATCGGCTCGCAGTACATAATAATCCTTTCCGTTATCAGTTTTTTGCTCGTGACGTATAGCACAAATTTCCTCTATTTCCGGGAAATTCTTTTTAAACTCGGAGGGAAGCAAGTACGAAGTATAGCGGGAGAACTTCATCAATTCATTTTCTTCCCATCCACCTATCTGATAGATACGTTCTGCATCGGGCCAATGGGTGTCGTAGGTCATCTCATACTTCAACCAGATGCTCGACAGGGCAAAGGTGGCCAAGCCGATGGCCAGCCCCACGATGCTGATGACGCTCTGCGTCTTGTACTTCAACAGGTTGCGTACGGCAATTTTCAGGAAATGTAGTAGCATACTATTCTTTCTTTTATTGTTTCTTTCTTTTTCTTATTCACTTTTCACCACATCCGCCGGATTCTCATTGGCGGCTTTCCATACACGGTAGCCGATGCAAAGTACAATGAGCAGGGTAACAAGCAGAAGGATGACGGCATATATCCACCACGAAATGGTGGTTTGTATCACATAGGTCTGTAGCCATTGCTTCATCACGGCATAACCCACACTGAATGCTACCACCGCCGAAACCAACAACAAGATGCC
This sequence comes from Bacteroidaceae bacterium, assembly GCA_017503235.1. Classification (GTDB taxonomy): domain Bacteria; phylum Bacteroidota; class Bacteroidia; order Bacteroidales; family Bacteroidaceae; genus Phocaeicola. The sequence goes on from JAFVTL010000026.1 coordinate 2,413, forward strand.
ATACTCCTTGGCGAACAGCCCGATGATGTCGCGAATCTTTGCGCCATGCACCTTGCGGATGGCCATCTCCTTGCGACGACGTTCGCACGTCAGGCTCACCATGGAGAAGATGCCGAACAGCGTAATGAAGATACATACGCCCGAAGCAATGCCAAGCAGCTTCATCAATACACGTTCCGATTGCAAAGC
>JAFVTL010000007.1 GCA_017503235.1 Bacteroidaceae bacterium
CACCACATCCCCATACCCCCTTGCATATTAGCTAGTATTCACCTGAATATATGCTTATGTTCAACTGAATAGTAGCTTATGTCCAGCCGTCAGAATCAGTATCCTCCGACCGGAAGACGGGTATGTGAAACGTTGAAAGCACATTTTCGCCTTCTCCTTTCACCGAAAGCAAATGATTATCAACTCATTACAAAGTCTGTGTAAGGTTGAAAGCAGAAAATACACAATTCTTTTGTAGGGCTATTTATTCACTCTTCACCACATCCGCCGGATTGATGTTGGCTGCTTTATGTACTTGCCAGAACAGGGTGCCGAGCGAAATGATACTTACCACCAGCAAGGCGATGATAAAGATGCCGATGCCTATCGGAGCCTTTACCACAAAATCCTGAGTGTATAGCGTGATGAGGTAATAGGCTATAGGTATGGACACCACAAACGCCGCTACCAATACCACCACGTATTTGCGGAAAAGCAGGCGGTATAGGTCCATAATTTTAGCTCCATTTACCTTGCGGATGCCAATTTCACGATAACGCTGGCGGATGTCGAACAAGGAGATGCCGAACAAGCCGAGGCACGAAATGGCTATGGCAATGAAGGCAAAGACAAAGTAGATGATGGTAATCTGACGGTCTTTTTTATAAATATCCAATACATCATCTTTCAACCAAGTATAAGAGAAATCTTCAGTATTGTAAATCTCTTGTGTGACTTTCTTCAGGTAATCTATACAATCCTTTTCCTGACCAGGACGGATACGAATATTGGCTGTTCCCATATCTTGATCTCCTATCAAGACAAAGGCCATGGGCTTGATTCCTTGAGTCAGATGTCCGCTATAGTAATCTTCCACTACGGCAGTAACCGGCATCAATTGCTTTCCGCCTTCCACTATTTTCCCGTCTTTGGAGTAAATCCATTGTGTGCTCTCCCAACGGATGAAAGCCTCATCAAGCGACTGATAACCGAATGCTTTCATTGCAGCCCGGTTCAATACTACCCTATAATCATATTCGCTTTCTCTTTGAGGAATCTTTCCTTCGATGACTGGTATATCAAAAATTTCAAAGAATTTATCGGAAATGAACATTGTGATACAATTCACCATCTGTTCCTTATCGTTGAAGACTTTGGAATCATTCCCTTTAAACAAATTAGCGCCATATATGTGATTCTCAATATGCGGACATTCCTTTAACTTGGATTCTACCTGTCCGATACGTGCCCATATCGCCTTAATTTCTTCCATAGTAGCACCTCCATAGCTTCTTCTTTCATGTTGCAAATTAGCCATCAGGATACCTTCCGTACGAAATCCTGGCGATGTGTTTTGTAGAAAGGACAGATGTTTGCCTAAGTAAAGCGACACGATTATAATGCAGACCGTCAGCATATATTGCACAAACAAGAACCCCATTCTCACCTTTACTGATTGACGATTGGTGCCGATAGTTCTCATAGAGGTGATGGCCGTCTTGTAGTTGTAGCGAATATATGGATAGATGGATGTACACAAAGGCATCAGTAATACAAAGCCCAATGACAACCAGAGATCAAACCAAGTATAATTGAAAGTTTCCTGAAATAAATGGTTGACGGGTATCTGGGTGATTTCAATCAAGAACCAAGCTACATATATGGCAGGGATGACCAACAATAGATTCTCCAACCAGATTTGTACAAAGAGTCTATACCCTTTCAATCCAAATACTTTCTTGATACCAAATTCCTTACCACGATTCATCATCAGCACCATGTAGATGTTGACAAAGTTCAGTATACCTACCAAGAACAGCAACAAAGCCACACCGGCAAGCAGGTAAATATATGTCATGTTGGTATGAAGGAAAAGTTCGTTATGAAAAGGATTTGTCCGTTCATAAGCTTGGCGTAAAGTCATGAGTTCATAACGCCAGTTGATGTCTCCCTCTTTACGGAATACATTTGTTTCCGCATTGATAGCTTTCAGGTCAACATAAGGGGAAAGATGAATGAATTCACCGATAAGCTGTCCCCAATCCTTCATCAAGTGAATGGAAAGCAAAGCATCAATTTCCATGGAAGTCTTACACTTCGGCAAATCTATGATACCACGCACAGTTACCACATTATTATTATAAGTCATGCTTTTGCCGATAGGATTTGTTTCCCCAAATACCTTCTCTGCATAACTGCGTGTCAGAATTGCATCATCCGGAGCATTCAAACGACATTCCCCTTCCACTAACGGATAGTTAAAGAAATGGAAGAACGTAGAATCTGCTATCCATACATTAGTGTTATAACTTTGCTCTTTGTATATCAGATTATCTTTTCTTCTGTCAATGAACGAACATCGCTGGATTATGTCGTCTTTACGAATCTTCTCTTTTTTCGTGAACGCATGCACATCGTCTATAGAGGATACAAAGCGGCTATTATTGATATCACGGATGGCAACAACAACCCGCTCCCTATCCACACAATGTGTATCCACCGTCAGCTCGCGATGGATGTAGCGCATCAGAATGATGCAACAAGCCAGACTGAAGGCCAAGCCCAACAGATTGATAATCGTGTACGATTTGGCACGTATCAGGAAGCGTGCAGCATATTTCAATGTTTTCATATTTCTATCTATTTTGTTTCTTTCTTATTCACTCTTCACCACATCCGCCGGATTGATGTTCGCTGCTTTATGCACTTGCCAGAACAGTGTGCCGAGCGAAATGATACTTACCACCAGCAAGGCGATGATAAAGATACCGATGCCTATCGGAGCCTTTACCACAAAATCCTGAGTGTATAGCGTGATGAGGTAATAGGCTATAGGTATGGACACCACAAACGCCGCTACCAATACCACCACATATTTGCGGAAAAGCAAGCGGTACAAGTCCTTGATTTTAGCTCCATTTACCTTGCGGATACCAATTTCACGATAACGGCGACGAATGTCGAACAAGGAGATACCAAACAATCCCAAACAACAAACCAAGATGCCAACCAAAGCAAAGATGTTGTAGATAATGGTCAGGCGACGATCGTCATCATAAAGGGTATCAACTTCGTCTTGCAACCATGAATAAACAAACTCGTCACTTCCTGTTGCTTCCTTTACCATTTGCTTGAGGTAATCGATTGTTTCTTTCTCCTTGCCTTTTTGTACAATAATAGCTACTGAACCATCCATTGCTTCGTCATCTACGAGAAAGAGCATAGGTTTGATACCCTCACTTACATGACCGGCATAAAAATCGGAAATAACCGCTTTGACAGGCATCAGCTCGACACCTCCCATGGTATATTCCTTAGTCTCGAAATTGTAGCTGAACCATAAAGGTTCCTTACTTCGTATAAAGGCTTCTTGCAGTTCCTCATATCCGAATAATTTCATTGCTGCTTCGTTCAGAATGGGCATGTGGTCATAAACACCGGCTTTCATCTCAGGCATTGAACCGCTGGTGAATTTCAAATCATGGATGTAGAAAAAGTTTTCTCCGACAAATCTGACGAAAAGTTTATGACTTTCATTCTTGTCGTTGATAATGTCATATTGGGATTGGTTATGGAGAATACTTTCCGAATGGTTAGGTGTCCATTTCTCAATAAATGGACATTCGTTCAACTTCTGCTCGTAATAGTTGTTCTGTTGTCTCCACACTTCTTCATAGTTCTGTGCTTTGACATAACCTTGATTAAATTGATTCCTGTTTATCAGTTGGGCATATAATACTCTTTCGTTATGGAATTCCATCGGAGTATTTATCAGGAAGTTCAGGTGCCGGTTGAAATACACCGTTACTATCAGTAAAGTCAAGGTAATGGCATATTGCAGGAAAAGGAAGCACATGCGCATCACAATACTTTCTTTGCTTCCGCTTACGCTTCGAAGTGAAGTAATGGGACGGAGGTAGTTGTGCTTGATGAATGGATAGAGAGAAGTCATCAAAGGAAATATCAATAGGAACGTAAGGGACAGTTGCAGATCGAACAGATTATATCCCTTCATCGGTTCATTCATCAACCGTTCGCAAAGCGGTATGGTGATTTCCACCAATAACCAGGCAACCAGCAAAGCGCTAACGGAAAGCAATACATTTTCCAACCATACCTGAAGGAAAAGCGGAAATCCTTTCAGACCGAATATTTTCTTGATACCGTATTCCTTCTGTCGTTTCATGGTATAGACCATATAAAGGTTGATGAAGTTCACCATACCCACGAAAAGAAGGACAATGACAACTCCAATAAGCATCCGTTCGTAAGTGCGGTTGCCTAATTTCAACGTAGCTGTATCTTCTGTCCAATGATCATAGTAAATGTCCCGCCAATGGATGTATTCATTGCGTACATCGGCATTATTAAGAACTTGGTCAGGTTTCACACTGCCGAATACATTGGTCTTGGCATTGATGGCAGCCAAATCCGTTTGTTCAGGAGAAATGCGCAACCAACCGCCACCGATACGGCTCCATCCTGTCAATTGATAAGAAGTCAGGATCTCAAAATTCAAGATGGTCTTGCATGCCGGTTGGTCAATCACCCCTCGAATCGTGATGTCTTTACCAAATGCTTTCAGCACCTTCCCTACAGCGCTTTCATTGCCGAACAAATGTTGGGCACAAGCTTTGGTCAGGATGGCATCTTGTGGCGTGTTGAGGCGAAGTTCTCCTTCCACCAACGGATACTCGAAGAAATGGAAGAAGGTACTGTCCACCGCCAACAAATCCAAATTGTAGGATACTTTTTTACTCATAAAGTCGATATCCGGTAAAGTCACAAATTCGCAGGACTCAATGATTTGGTCATCGGGTAATAGTATCTCCTTCAAATCCGGATGGAATCGTATCAAGTTCTGTTGGGAGAATGGAGCTTGGAATTCATCACTCTTATAAATGATAGTTACTACTTCGTTCGGACGGATACAATGTGTATCTACTGTCCATTCCCGATGGAGGTAGCGCATCAGAATGATGCAACAAGCCAGACTGAAGGCCAAGCCCAACAGATTGATAATCGTGTACGATTTGGCACGTATCAGGAAGCGTGCAGCATACTTCAATGTTTTCATGTATATAATTTTAATTTCTTTCTTATTCACTCTTCACCACATCCGCCGGATTCTCGTTGGCAGCTTTCCAAACTCGATAGCCGATGCTTAGTGCTATGATTATAGCGATGCCAAAGAATATCAAAGCAAAAGGTAATATGCCTATTTCTGCTTGACGGCTATAAGATTGTATCCATGTCTTCATGATGCCATAGGCTATGGGGAAAGCCACGCATGAAGATACAACCAGCAGAGTCAAATATTCCTTGGCAAACATTTGCAGGATGGTATTTATATGTGCACCGTTTACTTTACGAATGGCAATCTCTTTGCGACGCTGCTCGCAAGTCATGGTGACCAGTGAGTAAATGCCGAATATGGATATAAGTATACAAACCAATGAAACAAACTCAAGAAGTCTCATCAACGTATTCTCCGATTGAAGGTATTGGTTGAATGCTTCCTCCTCGTTATAGAGACGAAGCCATTTGTTCGGAGAAGTTTCTTCATACATCTTTTCGATGGCTTGCCTACATTCATTCCATGTGCCCTCCTTGAATCTGAACAATACGGCTTCATTGCTTCTGTCGGGTTGTTTTACTGCATTGATAAAAGCGGTGTAAGGTGTAGGTATGGAGGGAGAAGAATACACGCAATCCTTCACTACCCCTATTACCGTTTGATAGAATCCTTTGTCCGTATAGAAATAGACTTTCTTTCCGATGGCTTCTTCCGGTGTCCATCCAAATGCTTTAGCCGTACTTTCGGTTATACAAATTTTGCTTGCACCGGTTTCCGAAGTAATGGATTCCCCACAAATCTGTTGGATATGATACAAGTCCATAAAGTCCTTTCCGGCAAGAATCAATGATAAGTTCACATTTCCTTCATCTATACCTTCTTGTGTATTGTCCCAACTTCCGACAGGAAAACTTGCATAGCCTCCCATGGCTACCAAGGGATTGTAGAGAGGGGGCAATACTTCCTCCACCATCGGGAGTGAGGCTATCTTTTCTTTCCATACATTCATATCCTCTTCATACCAAACGGATGCGCTGGCTATGTTGTGATGCACCATTCCCAAATCGCGATTCCTGAGGTGGTTAAGTTGATTGTTGACCAATGTAGTACAAGCCATGAAGAACAGACATACTCCCAATTGTACGATGACGCTTCCTTTCCGTAACCACTTTTCCCTTCGGGCAGACAACAGGTTCTGTTGCACCTGCTGATTCAAGAACGGACGTACAATTACCAGCATCAGCAATAAAACGATGATGGCGATGATTGAAAAACAGGTAGCCGCTTCCAGATACATGTCCAGTTGTGTCATTTCGATGTGGGCATAGTTGCTGAAAGGAGCGAAAGCTATTTCGGTTATCATCATGCCTAAGAACATGGAAAAGAAGAGCATTACCATGATTTCTGTTGCCAATAAAGCGACAAGCGATAACCGGGAAGCACCATTCACTTTGCGCAAGGCCATTTCTTTTTGGCGGATGCGGATGCGGTTCACAAAGATAGTCAGATAATTCACCAATGCACAAGTTATAATCAGTAGCCCCGTACCTGCGAAGTACATGATGTAATGAATGCTGATATGTCCTGTGTAATAAGATGAAGCCGATGTTCCGAAGTATCCCTTTTCAAAATGGATTTTGTTTACAGGCACCAAATTGAATGCTTTTTTGGAGTTTTCTCGCTCGTTGTCCGTAATCTCCTTCGGGAAGTTGGCGTTCATCTTTTGTCGTAATTCATCAGGACTTACCCCCTCTCTTAATTTGATTAGTATGCGGAACATGTGGAAGTCCCACATTTCCGGATAATTCAAATCGCCCATAAAGTCGTAATTTAAGTGAGAATGTTTCCCCCATCCCGTTACAATGGCTCCGATGGTTCTCTTTTCATTGTTGAGTTCTATCTCTTTACCTAAAGGTGAATGATTGCCGTACAATTCTTCGGCCATTTGTTCGGTTATGGCTACTTCCCTGCTGCCTTTCATCATGAAATGGGTATTGCCGGCAACTATTTTAATATGCATGAGGTTCATGAAGGAACTGTCGGCCGAAATGAGGTTCACTTCCTTTCTTACATTACCGGTATACAATCGGTTGGGTATTCTATTGAATACGGCATAGTCTTCTATTTCCGGGTGATTGTCCTTCAGACGTTTTCCTAAAGGATAGGGTAAGCCAAACTCCCTGTTTGAAGCAATGGAAGACGAGTCGGCTTTCACGTAATACAGTCGTTCTGCATCTTCATGAAATGCATCGTATGATTGTTCATATTTCACCCATAGGGTAGCCAAGGCAAAACATGCCAATCCCACCGCCAATCCAAAAATGCTGATGACGCTCTGCGTCTTGTACTTCAACAGGTTGCGCACGGCAATTTTCAGGTAATGTAGTAGCATACTATTCTTTCTTTTTTTGTTTCTTCTTTTTTCTTATTCACTCTTCACCACATCCGCCGGATTTTCGTTGGCGGCTTGTATCACTTGATTGCATACTGTAAGCAACACTAAAACTACTGTGATGCATGCCAAAGCCAAATAGATGCCTATGCTGATATGAATGTGATAGGCAAATTGTTCCAACCATCGGGAAATAGTATAGTAGAAGAATGGGAAAGCAACAATTGCAGCTATCCCCACTAACCAGATGTATTCGCGGAAGAACATGTCCACCACATTCTTTGCGGTAGCTCCCATAACTTTGCGAACAGCAATTTCCTTGCGGCGTTGCCCTACTGTAGAAGCCGAAATGGCAAAGATGCCGAACAATGAAATGAGCACACACAAGAAAGTAAGGATAGAGAACAGGCGGAATGTAGCAGTCTCAGACTTGTTGAGTTCTTTGATTTTATCTGTTAGGATTTGGGGAGGCGTATTGTTCTTGTTGTACTCCCAACCGTGTTTTTCGGCCAGTTCGTTGATGGCTTTCAATGCGGCCTGTTCCGTTCCCTGGGTAACTTGGAAATAATTGATGGGACGGACAAAGCGGAAGTTCTGCATTACTATAGCCGGTTGCGTCTCAGCTTTCATTCCTTGGGTGTGAAAATCTTTGATGACACCAATGATTTCATAGTCTGTATAATGATTTTCCAACCCGTTTGGTCCAAAGATGCCTGTAGAAATGCGAATTCTTTTCCCTACAGGCTGTTCCATCTGCATGGCCGTTACAGCACTTTCGTTGATGACTATACGGTTCAATACCGGTTTTCCTGTAATGGGGTCTTTAGGTTGGTTGCCGGAAGGTTGCCAGTCGCTTTCTTCAAATCCGCGACCTTCAATCAATCGGAAGCGGAACATGTCCCAACCGTTTTCCTGTAATTCCAATTGCGCTATTTTCACTTCTTTCTGCGCTTCGGTCTTTCCGTCCCATTCTACATTATCCTGCAAAAACAATCCTTTTTTGGAAATAAGGTAATCCGAAGCGGTGGTATGTTTTTCTACCATAGGCAATCGTTTGACGTCTTCCAATAAGTCTTTGCCGTTTTGTTCGAAACCGGAAATCATCAGTTCTATCATGTTGTCTGTTTCCATTCCCATGTCCGTATGGTTCATAAAACGAAGTTGTCGATAAAGAGAACTGGCCGAAGCAAAGAAGAACAAGCAGATGATTAACTGAACGGATAATCCGATTCTGCGCACTAAAGTACGGTTGTGTGTCTGCGGGCGGTTTCCCATCAGTTGTCGTCCGGCCGAGCGGATAAATTGCAGAGCCGGAAAAAGCAACAACAGCAGCATGACTATGGCGGTTGTTATGATTACCTGTACATATTCTTTCCAGAGTACATCCATTTGGATGGTGATGGAGAATGTTTCTTCAAAAAACGGAACTGTTGTTTCAATCAGACAACCGCATAGCAAAAATCCCCAAATGCCGTGCGAAAGGATTTCGATCATCACCTGGCAGACCAACTTCAGGTTGTTGGCTCCCACCGATTTACGAAGTTTTACTTCGCGGGCACGTTGGTAATAGCGGTTGAGGAACAGATTCATGAAATTGAAAAGTACACAACAAAGCAATAGTAGGGTGGCCATAGTAAACATGGAGATGGCCGAATAAGAAAACGACTCTTCCGAGGCAAACTCGAAATGCTTCTGATAAAGCGGTACCGCCTTGAACGTCTTTTCTTTCAAAAAATCCAATTGGTATAAGGAGGTATTCAGATGATCGGTAAACTCTTCTTGTGAATATCCTTCTTTCAACTTGACGTGTGTAAATGCCATTTCAGCATTCCATCTGTTGGGTTCATAAAAGTTGGATGGTGCACTACTCATGTCCAAATAGTACCCCGGGTAAACCATGTTGGCATTCTGTGGTGCATCGGCCATAATACCTACCACTTTGAGGTGTTGCGGTTCGGGCAGATAAAACCCAGGTCTGGCTGTCTGTACCAATACCGTTTCCAATGCCTTTTGGGGCTCTCCGAAATATTTTCGGGCAAAGCTTTCGGAAAGTATGATGTCGTAAGTGTCCATCAGTTTTCTTCCGTATAGAATGGTTTGTGGAAAGATGTCCTGGAAGGCAGAATCCACGGGTATGAATTCGGGCGCATTCATCAGTACATTGTCTGCTTGGTAATTCATGCTCGAACTTTGGAAGCTGCGGGTTACATATTCTACTTGCGGACAATGTTCACGGATATACTCTGACAATACAGGGGAACTGACTCCCAAGTAGTTGTTTTCCGAAGGAGAATATACTAAATAACTTCGTTCGGCATCGGGATAGAAACTATCATAGGATGTCTCGTACTTCATCCAATGCCAACCATAAACAAATGCGGCAAGACCTATGGCCAATCCCACAATACTAATGACGCTCTGCGTCTTGTACTTCAACAGGTTGCGCGCGGCAACTTTCAGGTAATGTAGTAGCATGCTATTCTTTCTTTTTTTGTTTCTTCTTTTTCTTATTCACTCTTCATCACATCCGCCGGATTGATGTTCGCTGCTTTATGTACTTGCCAGAAAAGTACGCCTGCAGAGATGGCGGCTACAACGGTACCAGCCAACAGGAATATCCAGATGGAAAGTGAAGTGCGGTAAGCATAGTCCTCCATATAGCGGTGGATAAACCAAATGGAAAACGGAATGGAGATGAAGGCCGAAGCCACCAAAAGCCATAAATAGCGTTTGCTTACCAAGCGGACAATGTCACTCATCTTGGCTCCATGTACTTTGCGCAAAGCTATTTCGCGATAGCGCAAACGGATTTCGAAAAGCGAGAGGCCGAACAATCCCAAACAAGAAACGGCAATGGCCAATCCTGCAAAAATCAAGTAGATGTTCACTATGCGACGGTCGTTTTCGTAACGCTTGGCTATTTCGTCTTCCAGGAATGAATATTCCAAATCACCTTCGCCCGATATTTCGTTACGCAAGTTGGAAAGGAAGTTGATGATTTCCTGTTGTTTGCCCGCAGCATAATGGATGATGAAGGGGGTACCCCATTGCAACCAGTCGCTTTGTGAGGAGCTGAACATGTAGATAGTAGGTACAACATCTTTCGACAGGTGGTCATTACGGAAGTTCTTTACTACACCCACGATGTTGAAAGGTGGATTTCCGCTACAATCCGCATAGGCCGACCACCACAAGCGGTCTTTGGTTTGTATCTGGTCGATGCGGATATCGGTTATGCCTAACGCTTCTTTGGCCGATTCGTTGATGATGAGGTTATAGTTTTCAAAACGGTCGATAGAATCGTTCCATCCCCTACCTTCTGTAATCTCTAAATCGAACAAGGCAATATCGGATGCGGCAAGACTGACCGTTGCGGCTGATATATATTCACCATCCGTATCGGCACGACGTGCAACGGGGCTTATCCATGTTTCTCCTTTCCACACTTCGTCGCCAAGACTCCAGTTGACAATGTCGGGGTGGCTATTAAGTTCGTGTATAATCTTGGCAGTATTGGCTTTCTCCTTTGCCATATGCCTTTCCCATTCCTCGTCACTATGATAAGAGGTGTCTGCATTGTTTTCAGGAATAAGGATGCATCGAAGGACATCTTTGGTGCGGAATCCCAAATCGGCATTCAGCATATCGTCCAACTGCTTGGCGAAATACACCGATACAATGATGAGGCAGAAACTGATGACATATTGGGCCAGCAGGAAGATGCTGCGCATAAGTACCCCTTTGTTACCCAGTCTCAATGCTTTCATGGACGAAACGGGACGCTTGTACAAGTATCGGAAATAAGGATAAAGCGTGGTGAGCAACGGGAAGCCGAACAACAAGCCTACTCCCAAAGCCGTATTGAAAGCCACATTGTTCCAAATGGGGATGTCAAGGCTATGTACAAGTATCTTGTCGGTTATCTCGATAGCCATGCCAATGAACAGGGCGGATACCAAGGCCAGCAGGAAGTTTTCCATGTAGAGTTGTTTGAAGAGCGCCCAACGACCGGCACCGAACACTTTCCGCACCCCGAACTCCAATCCGCGTTTCTGCATGATGACGGCGTAGAGGTTCCAATAATTGAACAGGCCGATAACGAAAAGCAGTATCGCCACCAAGCTGAGGATACGAATGCTGTTGCTGTCTCCTTTGACGAATATGTTTTCGGCATTGTATGTACGCAAGCCGGATGTGAAATAATTATCCTTGAAAGGAATCAAGCGATAGATTCTTTCGTGGTCGTTCCACCACGACAAGGTTTGTGGCTTTTGCCAGGCATTAATCGCTTCGCAATCTTCCGCCTTGTGTAGACGTACGAAAGACATGTTGGAAATACCTAATCCCATCCATCTTGTGTGCAACTTATCAGACACCATGGCATCGAACTCAAAAGATGTTTTGGTAGCAGGTTGTTTCATTATCCCTGTTACCGTTACTTGTTTACCGCCGAACTCCATTGGTTTTCCTATCGGATCAATCTTGCCGAAGATGCGGTTAGACAGTTCTTCCGAAAGGATAATACCGGTAGGCGGAATGCGATGTGTTTCTCCTATTACAGCTTTACGAGGCATCATCTGAAGAAAGAGAGAGTCTACTCCCAAGGTTCGTGCTACGAAATGCTTCCCATCGTTTGCCACTTCTCCATTGGGCATTACATAAACCACCGTAAACGTATCTACGGCAGGATGGGCCAACGGGTCGATGAAGTGAGCATCGTTGTTCCAATTCCAGTTGACGGTAGGTCGGGGATATTCTGAACTGATGGATGAATCGCTAAGCAGATGAATCCTATCCAAATCCTCCAGATAACTGTCTACGGTCAGTTCCTGATGGATGTAGCGCACCAATGTAATGGTTCCCGCCAAACTAATAATCAAACTCACAATGCAGATGATGCTGTAAGCCTTCATTTGTAAGGTAATGCGTAAAGCATGTTTCAGTATTTTCATATATAGTCTTTTTCTTTCTTATTCTTATTCACTCTTCACCGGCATCATACTTCCCTGTTTGGTGCCACGGCCTTGGCACCGTCTTGCCTCGGCCTTGGCAGGATGCTGCCTCGGCCTTGGCAAAGTTGTGCCAAAATATTTTCAGGGCTTGGCACACCACAGATACTTCTGGCAGCGATTCATGTCTCATAATCATTTGTTCCCGGACACGTCATGCCGTGTCCCTACAAGCCAACGATATTTTTTAATTCTCAATTTTTAATTTAATAACTACTCCTTCCTAATAATCTCTGCCGGACTGACCTTCGTTATCAGGTAGATGCGGAAGCCAACCGTCAGTGCCACAATAGCTGCCATGCCCACGAAGATGGCGGCATAGAACAATATGCCGGTATCAATGAAGATGGCATAACTGATTTTTAACAGGTTATGAATCACCCAAACAATGGGGAAGGCAACTGCTGCCGTAATCACCAATAACCAGATGTAGAGGCGGGCAAAGATGGAGGCGATGTCCTTTATTCCGGCACCATTCACCTTACGGATGGCCATCTCCTTGCGGCGGTATTCCGTGTCGAGGGTAATGGCCGAATAGATGCCAAGCAACGAAATGAGGATGGCCACCAATGCCATGAAGCCTACAATGCCTTGTAGCTTGAACTCGAAGGATTGTATCTCCTTGATGTCGTCCATCAGAGTGCGGAAAGGTACTTCAACACTTTCGGGCAACTGCTGGCGGAAGTAGGCTCGCAACGATGCTTCGGCCTTCTTCTTCTCGCCGGGATGGCACTTCACGTAGCAATGACCGATGTAGTAACTGAAATCTTCGGCAAGGAAGGCATAGCCATCCACATCGCCCCTATAGCAACTGGTGACAAAAGGTTCTGTAATGCCCACTACGGTGTGTATACCTCTGTCGTCATAGAAACTCTTTCCTGTCATTTCGCTTTGGTAGAACTTCTCTATGGTAGCATCCATCAACATATCGGTTGGCCCCTCAATGTCCTTTCCGTTTACGACATCAATCTGCATAAAGTCGCAGAAGTTGGGCGTAACGCTATACAAAGGTATGTGCATGCCCGATTCTTGGTTGTCCTTTTCGCTATACAACAGATTGCCCGATACGCCTTGCGTATAGGGAATGTCGGCAATCAATACATCCTTTACTCCCGGCAGGTTGCGCATACCTTCTATAAAGGTGCGTTTGGCCGGTGTTTCCATGAAGCTGAAGTCCATCGGGAAACTGAATATCTCTTCTTTCTCTTCTACGGTCAGTGTGCCGAATATGGTCTTGGCACTCTTGTCGGCTTGCAGGTAGAGGGTAATGGCCAACGATACGAATATCCAGCAGATGAAGAGTTGGATGCCAAGCAGCACGTTGCGCAAACGGTGCTTGCCATACACACCACCACCGCCTGCAATACCCTTCAGGATGGTGATGCGACGAACCTTCCACACAATGAACCAAGCCGCCAGCATGCAAAGCAACAGCAAGCCCACCAAATAGCCACCGGTCTGTTTCAGCAGGGTAAGGTAATCCACATCGAAACGGAACTGGTAGAAATCCATCTTCAGCGATGAGGCAGATAGTTCCATGATGAGACCGGCAATTGCACCACATGCCACAATGAGCAATGCCGACTGCATGCTGAGCATGCTCCAAAGGTGGTGGCCTTGCGCACCGTTCACGCTTCGCAAGCTATACTCACGGATGCGGGTCAGGTAGCTACCCGTCAGGAAGTGGAAGAAGTTGAGCAAGCCCACCAACAGAATCAGGATACCGGCAATGGCAGTAATACCGGCGGTCAGCTTAATACCGGGAGTGTCCAATATTACTTTCCCCAAAGGGTTAGCGCAAACATTCCAATCACGATCCCACAGGTTCATGGTGAGCTGTTTATCCCTTAACTTTTGGCTGAACTCCTTCTGCTTTACATCCTTTTTCAGCAAGGCATACAGCATGGTGCCGGTCATCCCCGGTCGTTGGAATCCCTCGCGCAAACGGCCTTCGCTATCGTTCATCACCCATGCATCGAACGATTTCAAGAACTCGATACTGTTGTTCTCCGAAATATCCTTGGCTACCGCCTGTATGGTATAGGCAATGCCACCGCTTTGTGGTGTGCTTTCGGGCGATGAGAAGGTTCGTTCCGTCAGCATCATCTGTTTGCCGATGGCCGGATGCACATCGCCAAAAATTCTCTTTGCACAACTTTCGGACAGCACAAGGGCGTTGGGTGTATTGGCCGCCACCTTCCACGAACCGCTCACCACTTCGGGCGTGAACACCGTCTGGTAGGCACTATCCACCTCTATTGTCATTAAGGTATAGGGCAGTTGTTTGCCGTTTACCTCTACGCTATAGTCGCGGTCGGTTGCATACGAGGTTTGCACAAATGCCTCCACATCTTTCTCCATGTGTGGCTTTACTAATTGGAAAACATCTTTCGGTACACCTGCCATGTAGTTACCGTTCCCTTGCATCTCGGAACTTTGCAAGGAGAACTCCACAATTCTGTCCCTATTCTCAAAACATCCGTCTATGTTATAGATGTAACGGGTAACGTACAGGCAGATGCAGAAGCAGAAGAGTGCTACCGACAGCCCCAATACGGCAATGAGGTTCTGAGTCTTGAATTTCCAAATACAGCGCCAGGCTGTGATGATATAGTGTAAAATCATGTTGTTAGTGTTTTGGTAAGGACGCGGCATGCCGCGTCCGCATGTTAATTGTTCTGTTTATGTTTTCACGGATGCAATGTATTGCGTCCCTACAATTCATAATTCATAAATCAATTCACTCTTTTCTGATTATCTCTGCCGGATTCACTTTCGTTATCAGATAGATGCGGAAGCCAACCGTCAGTGCCACAATAGCTGCCATGCCCACGAAGATGCCGCCGTAGAACAAGATGCCGGTATCGATGAAGACTTCGTACATGGAACTGAATCCAGTGATGGCAAATGCCACAATCGGGAAGGCCAGTATGAAGGTGACTACCAATAGCCAGATGTAGAGGCGGGCAAATATCAGGGCAATCTGCTTCACACCGGCACCATTCACCTTGCGGATGGCCATCTCCTTGCGGCGGTATTCCGTGTCAAGGGTAATGGCGGCATAGATGCCAAGCAGGACAATAATCAGTGTGACAATAGAGAAGAAAGCCACAATGCCTCGAAGCGTAAATTCCATAGATTGCTTCATACGGATGTCGTCCATCAAGGTCTTCAAGCGGATGTCAATGCTCTCGGGCAAGTGTTTGCGAAGCACTTTCTCCAGTCCTTCACCAACTTGTTTCTTCTGTCCGGGTTCGCACTTCACGTAACAATGATAAATCTCGTATTCCTCCAACGGATAGAATACGCAGACGTTTTGGTTAAAATTTCCGGATGATGCTTGGATAGATTGTATGAGGGGTTGGCATATAGCGGTCACGGTATATCCCTTATCGTCATAATCGTACAACATCTCTCCCAACATCTCTTTCTCCATCATCTTTTCCAATCCCTCTGTAACCACTATTTCGTTTTCAGTCTTCGGCAACACACCTGCTTGTAATGGCATATTCATGAACTTGAAGAAGTCGGGAACTACATAGAGAACCGTTACACTCTTTACGTGATCGCGATTCCTACCCGGTTGGGTAAAAACAGCAGACATGGTTACACCACGGGTATAACCTTCCAGAGAGGCAGGCAACATCTCTTTCACGCCCGTCACCTTGCCCAACTCGGCTACCAAGTTCAAGCGTTCTTCTTGGCTCAAGAAGGTGTATTCGTGCATCGGAATGCTATAGATATTTTCTTTTTCTGATTGGGTAAGGGTGCCAAAGAGGGTATTCGATGCCCGCTGCGATTGCAGATAGAGCATAGTGGCAAGCGTTACGAATATCCAGCAGATAAAGAGTTGTACTCCAAGCAGCACGTTGCGCACCCGATGCTTGCCATACACACCTCCACCGCCAAACAATCCACGTTGGATGCTGATACGTTCCACCTTCCACACCACCAATGCAGCGGCAATCATGCAACAAACCAACAAACCGAGCAAGTAGCCTCCGGTTTGCCACATCATGACATCGCGTTCTATGGTTATCGACATCTCGAACATGTTGATAGAAAGGAATGGAGCCGTCAGTTCCAT
Organism: Bacteroidaceae bacterium; assembly: GCA_017503235.1. Lineage (GTDB taxonomy): Bacteria > Bacteroidota > Bacteroidia > Bacteroidales > Bacteroidaceae > Phocaeicola. The sequence continues at coordinate 16,545 of JAFVTL010000007.1, forward strand.
CAGCATCATGCAGAAGAGGTCCGATACAAGAAGTAACAAAAGCGATTGTACAAAAAGCATCGTCCATAATTGCCAACCACGGGCACCACTCACTCGTCGCAAGCTATATTCGCGGATGCGGGTTACAAATGAGCCGGTCAGGAAGTGGAAGAAGTTAAGCATGCCTACCAACAGCATCAGCACACCGGCTATCAATGTGGTAAGTGCAAGATAGGGAGCATAGGCTCTATCTCCCTTCCAAAACAATTCATTGAAGGGGAATGCCACAATCGGTAGCCTCTGCCCGAAATAATCTCCTTCCAACTTGCGTGCATTGAACTCACGGCAGAAGGCTTCCTGCTCTACATCTTCGCTCAACAAGGCATACGTACAACCGGAGGCCATGGAGCGTTTCCAACCACTATTCAGAATTCCTTCGCTATCGTTCAACACCCAGGCATCTGTGTTTCGTAAGAAGTTTAGGCTGTTGTTCAGCGGCATGTTTCCCATTACCCCTTGGATAGTATAGACTATACCGCCGGTACGGGGGGTCGAGTCGGGGGAAGTCATCAATTTATGTGTCAATACCATCTGTTTGCCCACTGCCTCGGCCGGATTGCCAAAGATGCGCTTGGCCATCGTTTCTGATAGCAAGATGGAATTGGGTGCATGAGCAGCTTGTTGCCAAGAGCCGTGCAACACCTTCGGGGTGAATACACGCAGATAGGCCGAGTCGGTTTCCATAACCGCCAATGTGTAGGGCAGCATTTTCCCTTCAGCCACTTCTACGTTGTAAGAACGGTTATCAACATGATTGGTATAGATGTAGGTATCTATCCCCGAGATGGAAAATTTCTTCAGGTCATCAGAGAAGTCGCAAAAGGTTAGTCCGTCTGAGACTCCCGTTTCAGGATTTTGGGTAGAGAATTGCACAATGCGGTTGCGTTGTTCAAAGCAATTGTCTGTGCTATAAACGTAGCGGCTAATGTACAGACAGATGCTGAAGCTGAAGAGTGCTACCGACAGCCCCAACACAGCAATGAGGTTCTGTGTCTTGAACTTCAAGATGCAACGCCAGGCGGTGATGATGTAATGTAAAATCATGTTGTTAGTGTTTACTGTTAAAATATTTCCTTACCCCAAAAAGAGGCCGATTATGGAAATATTTTTTCCTCACAAGAAAAAAAATATCGCACGTTTTATGCCATTTTTCAGTGTAAATATAAATTAAACTTTTAGGAGATAAAGGAGTTAAAAGGAGATATCACTCCGCTTTGCTTCGTTAAGGAGTAAAAGGCCAATAGACTTGTGGATGTTTATGCTATCGTTAGTCTAAGCTATCGGCTTTAACTCCTTAGGCTCGAAGAGCCGATAACTCCTTTTAACTCCCTTTATCTACCATTACATACGCACTTCGTTCACCACGCTACCGTCGAACAGGTTGATGGTGCGGCTGGCATAACCGGCATCGTGTTGCGAGTGGGTAACCATGACGATGGTTGTACCCTCCTTGTTCAATTGGGTAAGGAGGTCCATTACTTCACGACCATTCTTGGAGTCGAGGTTACCGGTAGGTTCGTCGGCCAGGATAATCTTCGGATTGGCCACCACGGCACGGGCAATGGCTACACGTTGTTGCTGACCACCGGAGAGCTGTTGCGGGAAGTGCTTCACACGGTGGGCAATGGCCATGCGGTCCATCACTTCTTCTACACGGCGTTTGCGCTCGGCAGCAGGCACACCCATGTAGAGCAAAGGAAGTTCGATGTTTTCATACACATTGAGTTCATCGATGAGGTTGAAGCTCTGGAATACGAAACCAATGACACCCTTGCGCAAGTCGGTGCGTTGTGATTCAGTCATCTGTGACACTTCGACACCGTTCAGCTGATAGGTACCGCTGCTGGGATTGTCGAGCAAGCCGAGAATGTTCAACAAAGTAGACTTACCGCAACCCGAAGGTCCCATAATGGCTACAAATTCGCCTTCCTTGATTTCTAACGTAACGTTGTGCAACGCCCAAGTTTCCACTTCTTCAGTCTTGAAGATTTTCTGCAATTTTTCTGTCTTAATCATAATGGTAAAAATTTAATTGTGTAAATATAATGAATCCTATATAATCTTTGATCAATATTTATTTCAGTATCAGTTCCTCGGCTTCGCCAAAGGTGTCGTATCCGGTAATGACGACTTTATCGCCCGGAGTCAAACCGGAGGTGACTTCGTATTGTTGGGGGTTCTGACGGCCGATGGTCAGTGGAGTCTTTACGGCCTTGCCGCCCACTACCTTGTAAATCCATTGTCCGCCGGTGGCCTGATAGAAGTTGCCTCGTGGCATGACAACGGCCTCTTCGGGTTGTCCCAACTCAATCTGTACGCGGAAACTCTTGCCCACACGCACGTTGTCGGGCAGCTCGCCGGTGAAGACCAGATCGACATCAAACATACGGTCCTTCACTTCGGGCACCACCTTCGTTATCTTCAGCGGATAGCGCTTGCCCTGGTAATTGATGGTGGCGGGCAAACCGGTGCTGATGCGGTCGATGTAGTATTCGCTCAGTTGGGTATGTACCTTGAACTGGTCGAGTACCTTGATTTCGGCAATGTTCTGGTTGGAACCTACCTGTTGTCCCGGTGTGGCGTTGACGTAACTCAATTGTCCGTCGATAGGAGCACGTACCACCAAACCATCCAAGCGGTCCATACTACGCAAGTATTTCTTCTGTCCGCGTTCCATTTCGTTGCGAAGCAGTTCCTTACGCACAACGGTCATGGTAGAGTCGTGGCGCAAGCTTTCCATCTGCAAGGCGGTTTTCTGCAAGTTGTAATTGTATTCTTCCTCCGACACTTCGAGCTGGGCCTTGCTCTTGATGCCCATCTGATACTCTTCCTTCTCCAGGCCGAAACTCTTTTGCAGGCGGCTCATCTCATATTGTGCCTGAAGGGTCTGCTGCTTCAGACTAAGGCTCTTCTGCTCCATCTCTATTTCACGTTCCTTGTAGGTGTAGCGCTGGTTCTCCCAATTGTCGCGTTCGTCTTCTATCTCGCGCATCAGTTCGGGATTGGCCAACACCAAGATGGTGTCGCCCTTCTTCAGCATCGATCCCTCTTCGTTCACGATGCGTTCCACACTGCCAGCCTCGCGGGTGTTTACCTTGATGGTGAGGATGGGCTGTACCAATCCTTCCACATCGACATACTCCATGAACTTACCGTCCACAACCTCGGCTATCTGGATGTTGTCCGTTTCCACACGAAGCTTTCGAGGCCCCAAGGACAGGGAGATGACATAAATAAAGAATACGATGAAGGCAGCTCCTGCCAACAAGTAGTAACGGTAACGGACGTACCACGGTTTTTTTTCAATCTTAAAGTCCATATGAATTGAGTTATGAGTTATTTTTTGTGGTAGATAAAGGTAGTTATATGGAGATAATCGCTTCGCCCTTTGTGGAGATAAAAATGCCAAATGATTTCTCTACTATTGGCCTTTATCTCCCTTATTATCTCCTTTTATCTCCTTTTATCTCCATTTTATATCTCCGGATAATTCTCAGCTATTTTCTGGTTCTTTTCGTAATCATATCCTGTCATGCTGCGGAGTCCGTAATAGAGACTCCAATAGGTACGCAAAGCAGAGATGTAATTGCGGCGGGCCGAATCTTTTTCGGTAGTGGCCGAATTGAGGTCGAGGATGGTACTCTTACCTAATATATATAGGCGCTTGGCCACCTCGTAACGCCGGTCGGCCGTACGGTCGGCCTTAGCGGCTACCTGCACATATTGACGTTGGAGGTTGAACTGGCGCACCATCTTGCATACATTCAGTTCAAAGTCCTTCATGCCTTGCTCGGCCTGTGTGTTTATCAGGTCGACGTTGGAGCGCGCCACCCGTACCTGACCTTTACTCCGCCCCCAGTCGAGGATGGGAAGGGAGATGCCGATACTGGCGTAATATTGGTTCATGGGGTCGCGATAGGAGTCGCGGAGCTTGTCGCCCGTCTGCGAGAGTCCGAACTGCACATACAGGTCGGCCTTCAAGCCTGCATTCCCCTTGGCGTAGGCCAAGTTGCTTCTGCTTTGCAGCTTCAAACGTTCGTACATCTCGGGCTCGGGACTGTTCTGCATCGCCATTTGCAACGCTTCGGCCATCGGCACCTGAAAGTCGGGCACCTCGTTGTCGGGGAGGACACGGATTTCAACATCATCCTGAATGCCGAGGAACGAACGGAGGGTCTGCATCTGGTCCTCTACCTCGATACGGGCATTCATCATGTCGGTCTCGCCCGACAGTTTGTTAATTTCGAGCTGCAACATTTCATTCTCGGTGATGGTCCCGATGTTGTAGCGTCCTTCCGCATATCTATATAAGGTATCGGCAGAAGCATAGTTGGAAGCGGCAATGTCCAGATTGGCTTGTGCAGCGGCCAGCCCGAAGAACAGGTTACAGGCTTGCGAGGCCACCAGTTCCAGGGCTTCGTTATAGTTCTTCCGCGCTTCGCGGAAGCGTACCGGCTCGATGCGTTTGTCCCACTTCAGCGAATTGTAGCCAAGCAACGTCTGCTGATAGCCCACAACGATGGGCTGGGTGTTGTAGGCAATCACATCGTTCTCAAACTCATCCAGACGGGTCAAGCTGCTCTTGACAAAGAAATTACCTCCGGTAAGCGGAATGTTCTGATTGATGGTCAGACTGACATCCGTACTCAACTGGTTCTGCTTGATGAAGAGGTTCGTTCCGTCGGGTTGGGTAATCTTGTTAATCTGCTCATTGAACGTGGGTGAGGATGTCAAGGTGAGCGACGGCAAATAGTTCGCCTTATAGAAGCGGTAGTTCCAGTAAGCCGACCGATAAGTGTGACGGGCAGCCTGTGCCTCGGGCGAGTGTTGCTGTGCGATGCGGATGGCATCGGTCAAAGTAAGGTTCATCGGCTCTTGCTGAGCTGACAATTTTCCTATCAAAAGGAATGCGAAAATCAGTAGTAAATGGGTTCTATTCATTGTGCTAAAATTGTGCGTTTCTACTAATAATTACCTACAAAAACCATGCCAAACTTGCAAAATGTTCATATTCAGCGCAATAAGCATTTTCGAAGTTGCAAAACAGTGTGCGATTTCGCACAATTTATGTGCGAAATCGCACATACAACACAAGAAATTTTTCCATATCTTTGCCCACATATGGAAAAACAAGGTAAAGTTTTTGTCGTAGACGACAATGAAGATGTGCTGTTTGCACTGAACTACATGCTGGAGCCGTATGTAGAAAAAGTGAAGGTTACAACCCAACCTTCGCGCATCGAACATTTTATGACTACCTTCCAGCCCGATGTGATTTTGCTGGATATGAATTTCAGCCGGGATGTCAGTAGTGGTCAGGAAGGATACTATTGGCTGGACAAGATTCTGACTATCGACCCCAAGGCCGTAGTAATCTTCATTACTGCCTATACCGATACTGAAAAAGTGGTCAGAGCCATCAAGGCCGGTGCCACCGACTTTGTATCGAAGCCGTGGGACAAGGAGAAACTGCTGGCCATCATCTCATCGGGCGTGAAGCTGAGACGGTCGAGAATGGAAGAGGCAAAAACGAAGGAGGTGACTCCCGTACTGAACGGAAGCAGCAAATTGCCGACCATCATCGGTCAGTCACCGGCCATGCAGGAAGTCTTTTCAATGATAAAGAAACTGTCAGAAGCCGAAGCCAACGTGCTGATACTGGGAGAAAACGGTACGGGAAAAGACTTGGTGGCACGAGCCATTCATTACTTCTCGCCCCGACAAAAAATGACATTTGCAAGCATCGACATGGGAAGCATTCCCGAATCCATTTTTGAAAGTGAACTGTTCGGTTATGAAAGAGGAGCGTTTACCGGTGCGCGAGATTCCAAAGCCGGACGAATGGAGGCGGCTACGAACGGTACGCTTTTCCTGGACGAAATAGGCAACTTGTCGTATGAGATGCAAGGCAAACTGCTGACCGCCATCGAAAAGCATGAAATATCCCGTTTGGGCTCCACCCGAAAGACCTCCATCAACGTACGACTGATTTGTGCAACCAATGCCGACATCAAGAAGTTGGTGGAAGAGGGCAAATTCCGTCAGGACCTGTATTTCCGTATCAATACCATCGAAATAGAGATGCCTCCCTTGCGCGAAAGAGGCGAAGACATCATCCTGCTGGCCGAGCATTTCATGAAGCACTACGCCAATAAATGCAAGAAAACCATCAACGGATTGACCAGGGAAGCCAAGCAGAAACTGATGCGATACAATTGGCCGGGCAACGTACGCGAATTGCAGCACATCATGGAGAAAGCTGTCATCCTGGCCGACAGCAAGCTATTGAAACCTGACGACTTCAACTTCCAACCCAAATTGGAGAAACGGGCCGAGGACATCAATATGTACAATCTGGAAGAAGTGGAAAAGACCACCATTGAACGGGCGGTAAAGAAGGCCAACGGTAACTTGAGCTATGCAGCCGAACTGCTGGGTATCACACGTTATACCTTGTATCGGAAGATTGAAAAATTTGGTTTATGAGCAGATACCCTACATACCGGATCTTATTCATCACCTTGATATTGATTGCCGCTTCCATAGCTTCCGTCTTTCTATATCAGGCAGGACTCTACTTCTGCCTCTTGTTCACAGGAATACTGATGCTGGTATTGGTATACTATCTCTGTTTCTTGCAAAGCAGCAACTTCAAACTGATTGAGCGATTGGTGGACAGTCTGCGCTACAACGACTTCACCTTAAGTTTCTCTACCAAGGGAAAAAGCGCTACTGAGAGCAAGTTGAGAAACGACATGAACGAAGTGGTGCTTAACTACAGAAAAGAACTGACCGCCCATCAGGAACGGTACAAATACTACGAGACCCTACTCGACACGGTAGACAGTTACCTGTTGGTGGCAGATGATAAGGGGAATGTACAATGGATGAACAAAGCAGCACAACAGGATTTGTGTGGCCATGCCATTCATTCGGTGGACGCTCTGAACGAAATCAATCCAAACTTCACACAACAGCTGGCCAAACTTCACGCAGGCGAAGTGAAAGTAATCAAACTATTTAAAGAGGAAGTGACGCAAGAGCTGGCCGTTAGCATGACTGAATATACCACCGAGGGATTCAGATACCGCCTGTATTGCTTCACCAACGTGCGTTCGTTGCTCGAAGAGAACGAAATGGAGGCATGGCAAAAGCTGGTAAGGGTGCTGACACACGAAATGATGAATTCCATTGCCCCCATCATATCACTGAGCGAAACATTGGCCGAACGGGTTGAACAGGACAACCGGGGCGAACAACTCGATGAAATGATTGTGCATGGCATGAAGGTGATTCATCGCCGTAGCAAGGGTTTGCTGGAGTTTGTGGAAAACTATCGGAAATTGTCCCGCTTGTCTATGCCGCTACTCGCTTATATAAAGGTAGGCGACTTGCTGGCTGACATCAAGAAACTGTTTCATAACCCGAAGATTGATTATCGCTACGACATTGAGGAAAAAGAACAGCTGTTGTTCATCGACCGGTCACAGATTGAACAGGTGCTTATCAACCTGTTGAAGAATGCCGAAGAGGCCTGTGCAGAGCAACCCAATCCGGTGGTAAAAATCACCACCTCCTACCTGAAAGAGAAGCATTTGCTGCTCATCAGTGTATCCGACAATGGTTGTGGCATCCTGCCCGATGTGCAAGAAAAAATATTTGTACCCTTCTTCACCACCAAGCAAAAGGGTTCCGGCATCGGCTTGAGTCTGTGCAAGCAAATCATGTCGCTGCATGGGGGAAGCATATCGGTGAAGAGCGAAGAAGGCGTAGGCTCCACCTTTACTCTGAAGTTTGTTTGCAGATAAATAAAAAGCAGTTACGGATTCCGTAACTGCTTTTTTTATTTGTGGACCAGCCTGGGCTTGAACCAGGGACCTCCAGATTATGAGTCTGTTGCTCTAACCAACTGAGCTACAAGTCCGGTAAAGGTTTATCCCCTTTAGCGAGTGCAAAAGTAGGACAAATCTGTGACATGTGCAAAGGATATACGCCTTTTTTTGGTAAAAAACACTTAATTCAAGTGAGCATAAGGATTTAAATTGTACTTTTGCAGACAATTCAAGGAGAATCTAAAATGATATCGACTAAACCTAATTATTACGCTATAGGGCTTTCAGACCAAGAAGTGCTCGAAAGTCGCCAAAAGCATGGAATGAACCTGCTTACCCCTCCAGCAAAAGCATCCATGTGGAAGCTCTATCTCGAAAAGTTCAACGATCCCGTCATACGTATTCTTTTGGTAGCCGCCTGCCTGTCGTTTGTCATCTCCGTCATCGAAGGTGAATATGCAGAGACTATCGGAATATTCTTCGCCATATTTCTGGCTACTGGCATCGGCTTTTACTTTGAATACGATGCCAACAAGAAGTTCGAGCTGTTGAATGCCGTAGGCGAAGAAACCCCCGTCACCGTCCGTCGTAACGGAAAGATTCAAGAGATTCCCCGTAAGGAAGTCGTCGTGGGCGACATCATCATCTTGAACACCGGAGAGGAAGTGCCGGCCGACGGAACCCTCATCGAAGCCATCTCCCTACAAATCAACGAATCAAACCTCACGGGCGAACTGATGGTGAACAAGACCACAGAAGAAGCGGACTTTGATGAAGAAGCCACTTACCCCAGCAACGAAGTGATGCGGGGAACAACCGTGACCGATGGACACGGAACTATGGTTGTGAACCGTGTTGGGGATGCCACAGAAATAGGGAAGGTAGCCAAACAAGCTACTGCGCAAAGCCACGAAGCAACTCCACTCAACATCCAGCTGGACAAGTTGGCCAAGTTCATTGAAAAAGTGGGATTCACCATCGCCGGACTTACCTTCGTCATCTTTACCGGAAAGGATTTGTACCAATACCTGTCGGTGACTGACATCACCGGCTGGCACGAATGGCTGCACATTGCACGCATCGTACTGAAATACTTCATGATGGCCGTTACGCTCATCGTTGTGGCTGTACCCGAAGGACTCCCCATGAGTGTTACCCTGAGCCTGGCACTGAACATGCGCCGCATGCTCAAGACCAACAACCTGGTGCGCAAGATGCACGCCTGCGAAACCATGGGTGCCATCAATGTCATCTGTACAGACAAGACGGGTACATTGACCCAAAACCTGATGCAGGTACACGAAGCAAAGGTAGACGAAAGCCAGATGGACTTGATAGCCGAAGGAATCAGCGCCAACTCGACAGCCTTCCTCGAAGAAGAAGAAGGAAAGAAACCGTCGGGAGTAGGAAATCCGACGGAAGTGGCCTTGCTCCTGTGGCTCAACAGCCAAGGCAAGAACTATGCCGAACTACGCGAAAAAGCCAAAGTAGTGGACCAACTGACCTTCTCCACCGAACGGAAGTACATGGCAACTCTGGTAAACTCCCCCATCCAACAACAAAAGGTGCTGTATATAAAAGGTGCGCCTGAAATAGTGATGGGCAAATGCAATCTGCCGACCGAGGCCATCGAACCATATAACACCCAACTGCTGGCCTATCAGAACATGGCCATGCGTACCTTGGGCATTGCCTATAAGCGGGTGCCTGAAGATGCATGCAACGATTGTGCCGAGCTGGTCAACGAAGGAGGACTGACTTTCTTGGGCATCTTTGCCATCAGCGACCCCATCCGTCTGGATGTGCCCGAAGCCGTCTGCAAATGCCAGAGCGCAGGCATCGGCGTAAAGATAGTAACCGGCGACACTCCGGGAACGGCCACAGAAATAGCCCGTCAAATAGGATTGTGGAAGCCTGAAGATACCGAACGCCATCGCATTACGGGGGTGGAATTTGCAGCACTGAGTGACGAGGAAGCACTCGACAGGGTACTCGACATCAAAGTGATGAGCCGTGCCCGCCCCATGGACAAGCAACGCTTGGTACAACTCTTACAAAAGAGAGGAGCCGTAGTGGCGGTAACGGGCGACGGAACGAACGACGCTCCTGCCTTGAACCATGCCCAAGTGGGACTTTCAATGGGTACCGGCACCTCGGTGGCCAAGGAAGCCAGCGACATCACTCTGCTGGACGATTCCTTCCACAGCATCGCTACGGCCGTCATGTGGGGACGCTCACTCTACAAGAACATCCAGCGTTTCATTGTCTTCCAGTTGACCATCAACGTAGTGGCTCTGGCCAGTGTATTGCTCGGTGCCTTCTTGGGGACCGAACTCCCGCTAACGGTAACACAGATGCTTTGGGTGAACCTCATCATGGATACTTTCGCCGCCATGGCACTGGCTTCCATCCCGCCCAGCAGCGATGTCATGAACGAAAAGCCCCGCAAGACCGACGACTTCATCATCACCAAACCGATGCGTTATAACATCCTGGGAGTAGCAATCTGCTTCCTGGCTATCCTGATGGCTATGATTGTGGTCATCAAACATCTGCCAACAGAACAAGTACCTACTGCACTCACCATATTCTTCACCGTATTTGTCATGCTCCAGTTCTGGAACCTGTTCAATGCCAGCGTATTCGGCACCAACCATTCGGTATTCAAGGACGGACGCCATGCGGCAGGCATGATCAGTGTGGCCGCCATCATACTGATAGGACAAATCATAATTGTAGAGTTTGGTGGCAAGGTATTCCGCACCGTCCCCCTCAGCCTCAGCGAATGGATAGGTATCATTGCCATCACTTCCGTTGTGTTATGGGTGGGTGAAATCTGGCGTTGGATAATGAGAATGAAAAGAAAATGAGTATGGAAAACAACATCAAGAACATCGTATTCGACCTTGGAGGCGTACTGATAGACCTGGATTTCCCACGCGCCATGAAGGCTTTTGAACAGGCGGGACTGAAAGACATCGCCAAGGATGTGCAGGACTTCAACCGCAAGGGAATCTTCATGGACATCGAACTGGGAAACATTACAAGTGAAGAATTTCTGCAGGCCATCTGCCAGCGCTCCGAACGTCCGATGACCCTTCAGGAAGCGGCCGACTATTGGAACCTGATTCTGATAGACATCCCGCAAGTGAAACTGGACTTGATATTGGAACTCCGCAAGCAATATCCGGTGTATCTGCTGAGCAATACCAACCGTCCGCATTGGGACTTCATCTGCAAACAAAGTTTCAACGCCCGGGGACACCGGTTGGAGGACTACTTTGTCAAGGCATTCCTTTCGTTTGAAATGCATCTGGCCAAGCCGGACAAGGCCATCTTTGAACAGATGCTGGCCGAATCGGGACTGAACCCCGAAGAAACCCTCTTCATCGACGACTCGGAAGCCAATTGCAAGGCGGCCCAGGAAGTGGGAATCCGTACTGTACATTACCACATCGGAGACGACTTGAAGAAGATATTCGAATGAAAACAATCACCCCAGGCACCCTCCATTCCCTTCCTCCCTGTGCTGCCACCATCGGTTTCTTTGACGGCGTACATCGGGGTCACCGCTTCCTGCTTGAACAGGTAAAGGAAGAAGCGGCAGGCAAAGGATTGTGTCCTTCGGTCATCACTTTCCCCACTCATCCGCGACAAGTACTCCAGCCCGACTTTCATCCGCAACTGCTCTCCACCCCCGAAGAGAAGCTGCATCTGCTTGAAGAAGCCGGCATTGCAAACTGCATCCTGCTCCCGTTCACCGCGGAACTCTCCCGCCTGTCGGCCAAGGAATTCATGCTGCTGCTCCGCACGGAATACAATGTGCGTACCCTCGTCATTGGGTATGACCACCGCTTCGGCCACAACCGCCTTGAATCGTTCGAAGACTATGTGCGCTACGGCCAGGAACTGGATATTGATATTGTACAGGCGCGCGCGTACACGCAAGAGAATGCCAAAGTCAGCTCTTCGGCCATCCGCGAACAGCTCAGCCAAGGAGAGGTCCACACCGCTTCCCGGCTGTTGGGCTATCCGTACCCTTTGGAAGGCACCGTGACCGACGGATATCGAGTGGGCCGCAAGATAGGCTTCCCCACTGCCAACCTCCGCGTCGACCATCCCTTCAAACTGGTTCCCGCCGAGGGAGTGTATGCCGTAAAGGTGGAAGTCGAAGGCCAACAACATCTGGGAATGCTGAACATCGGCCACCGCCCCACCCTGAACAACGGCGCCGACCGTAGCATCGAAGTCCACATCCTGGACTTTGCCGGCGACATCTACCGCCAGAACATACGCATCGAATTCCTCCGCTTCCTTCGTCCGGAAACCAAGTTTGCCTCCATCGAGGAACTTATCAGTCAGATAGAGAAAGACAAGGAAGCCATTCTGAAGGACTCCACCCTCCGCTGAGGCAGAACAACCGTCAGTATTAACAAGACATTACTCTCTTCCCCCATCATTTGGGGGCCTGACCAGCATATTAATATCCTCCGAGCAGCATCGTACTTTCTTCCGACCAGCATCGTACTTTCCTCCGAGCAGGAAAAGCCGCTCCTGGTGACCAGCAGCGCATTCTCCTGGTGACCAAGAACGGCCGTTCCTGGTCATCCCCAAAGAACGGCCTGACGGTAATGACTCCCTAACGTTTCGCCTTCAAATTGGGAAAAGAATAAAAAATTATCGTTTTTCGATAATTTTTTCTCGATTTTCTTTGGTGGTATTAAAAATAGCTGTACATTTGCATATCGAAAAACGATAAATGATTATTGAAATACAAAATACAAGTACAACTATTAAAACGAGAAGAACAATGAAAAAGTCAATGATGAAATCAGTTTTCGCCATTATGGCCACCGCAATGATGAGTACAGCAAACCTCTGCGCACAGTCAGCAGAAACCACCTACATCTATGGACAGGAAAAGGAAAACAACCTCACCGTCTACACCCTGAACGAAGACGGAAAGACACTGACACGCAAATTGCAATACGAATACAGCTACGACGAAATGGGCAGAATGGTAGAAAAGAAGGCTTACCGTTGGGATGCCGACAAGGAATCGTGGAAACCGGCCTACCAGCTGCTCATCGATCCGGACTTCTTTGAAACACGCTTCTACTATGCCGAATGGAGCGACCGCAAGCAGTCCTATTGCAAGAACGAACAACAGAGCATTTATCGCGACGA
>JAFVTL010000027.1 GCA_017503235.1 Bacteroidaceae bacterium
AGTTTCCAAGTGAATCCGTCCTTGGTGTCTTTCACTTCGAAACCAAGTGCGGCCAACTCGTCACGAATCTTGTCGCTGGTAGCCCAGTCCTTGTTGGCCTTGGCCTTCATGCGTTGTTCGAGGAGCATGTCCACCACCTTGCCGTAGGCTTCTTCGCGAGCCTCGTTGTTGGCGGTTTCTTCCTTCAAGCCAAGCACTTCGTACATGAACAGGTGGAATACACTCTTCAGTTCTTCCAAATCCTCAGCGGTAACGGTGGCCTTCTTGTCAAGCAATGTGTTGACGATGCGTGCTCCGTCGAACAAGTGGGCAATGACAATCGGGGTGTTCAAGTCGTCGTTCATGGCTTCGTAACACTTGCCACGCAATTCCTTGATGCCTTCGATGGTGGTTGCCTTGGCCGGAGTGATGCGTTCCAATCCCTTTACAGCTTCGGTGAGTCGGGCCAATCCCTTTTCAGCAGCTTGCAAGGCCTCGTTGCCGAAGTCTACGGTGCTGCGATAGTGAGCCTGAAGGATGAAGAAACGGATGGTCATCGGGGTGTAGGCTTGGGTCAACAGTTTGTGCGATCCTTCGAAGAATTCGCTCAAGTTGATGAAGTTGCCATAGCTCTTGCCCATCTTCTGGCCGTTGATGGTAATCATGTTGTTGTGCATCCAGTAGTGTACCATGTCGTCGCCTTGCGAAGCTACACTCTGTGCAATTTCACATTCGTGGTGTGGGAAGATAAGATCCATACCCCCTCCGTGAATGTCGAAGTGGCTGCCCAAGTACTTGCGGCCCATGGCGGTACATTCACAATGCCATCCTGGGAATCCGTCTTTTGTTATTTGTTTATATTTCTTCTTCCCATGTTCATTATATCCATCAGGAATTCTGAAAGTTGTATGCCATTTCATTATGTGTTCGGGCTGCGCCATTTTCCATAATGCAAAATCTGCCTGATTTCGTTTCTCCCCAACACCATCAAGTTTACGGCTCGCATCTTTAATGTTCTCTAAAGTGCGGTTGGAAAGTTTACCATATTGATGCTTTTCATTATAAGCTTCTATATCAAAATAAATACTTCCATTACTTTCATAAGCAAAGCCGTTATTTAAAATTTCTTGCACTAATTTTTGTTGTTCGATGATGTGTCCCGAAGCATGAGGCTCGATGCTTGGAGGCAGTACGTTCAAGGCTTCCATCGCCTTGTGGTAGCGGTTCAAGTAGTATTGCACCACTTCCATCGGTTCGAGCTGTTCCAGTCGTGCCTTCTTGGCAATCTTGTCTTCGCCTTCGTCGGCATCGTGTTCCAAGTGGCCTACATCGGTGATGTTGCGCACATAGCGTACTTTATACCCCAAGTGGGTGAGGTAACGGTAGAGGATGTCGAAAGTGATGGCCGGGCGGGCGTGTCCCAAGTGTGCGTCACCGTATACGGTCGGTCCGCATACATACATGCCCACATGAGGAGCATGAAGCGGAACAAATTGCTCCTTCCGGCGGGTCAATGTATTGTAAATGAATAATTGATTTTCCATAATGCTTTCTGTTTGAGAGTGCAAAGGTATAAATTTATGCGAGGAAAGCATTATGTAGAGTAATAAAAAAAGAAAAGAGAGGGTATGCCTTTTATAAATTCAGGCACGGATTACACGGATTGGTACGTTTCTTATCTGTATTTTCCCATTCGTACCTTGCAATCCGTATCTCCGTGCCTGAAGAATCAACAAAGATTCACCCGTCAGTCAACCTTCTTACCCCAATATGTCTTTTTATTGTTCAAACCTACATATACAATGGTGTGCTTGCGCGGATTGGCTTCCCAATCCACTTCACGTTGTATGTAAAGTTTCACATTGTTGGCTGTCAGTATCTGTTTGGAACTGTCATAACTCCAAGTACTTCCCTTCCAGGTTCCACCTGTTATCTTATGGTCGGCACTTAAAGTCATTACATTGGATTTCTTCTGTTCACCGTACTTGTACTCCAGGTCGATATGTTCCCAATTGCCTATCAACTCTTCCTCGGTAATCGGCTCTTGTGGAACGGCACCATAGCGTTCGGGCATTACTACCGGCCAACCGTCTTCTGTCCAGCGGATGCTGCGCACATGCCCCATCATGATGGCGTTGCTATAGGCATTGCCTCCCACGTTGACCGGGAATCGCGCCTGGGATGCATAGTACCAGTTGCCTTTACCGTCATCGAACACACAACAGTGCGAGATACCTACCCAACCATATCCCTGACTGAACTTATAGGGGTGGGTCAAAATGGGATACATTTCTCCACCTGTATTTGTTACATCGGTACCATCTATGCCTTCATAGGGCCCATCCACATTTTTGGAGCGGACTACACGAGTGTTGTAGGGAACATCCAAAGCATCGTAGGCTACAAACAGGTAATAATATCCAGTGTTTGGATTATAGATTACTTCAGGACCTTCCGAGCCTTGCCAACGGTTATTCATTTGTCGGGTAGCAACCAACTTGCCGTAAGGAGCTATTTCTTTGGTTGTGCCCCATGGATTGGGAAGGTCAGCCATTGGTTTGCCGGTTTCCCCGTCCAGTTCGATAGCGGGGAATCCGCTGTGCCAGGAACCGTAAATCAGCCAGTGCTTACCCTCGGGAGTTATGATGTAACATGGGTCGATGGCATTCCATCTGAAATAGCAATTCGGCCAGTCATTGGCAGCTACCTTGAAGTTCAGTCCCTTGTCCGAAGCATTGGTAATGACATATCCCTTGTCCACCCAACCATTGTTGTCGGAAGGGTCTGTGTTTTCCATCATTCCGATGAAGGCACGTTCACTCCAGGTGCCGTTGCCGTTGATGGTACCCGGACAGACGATGGAGTAGTACATGCGGTAAAGTCCGCTCTTCACCTTGCGTACACAAGGAGCCCAATAACCGAATGCATTCTTGTCCGGATTAACTTCCGGCAATCCCATTTCCTTGCGGATTTCGTTCAGTTTGGGTATTACCCAATCGGGCAAGCTCTTCATGGTTCCGCCCAAATATTCCCAGTTGACCAGGTCCTTGGAACGGCGACCATGGAAATGGCCTCCTTTTTCATGCGCATTCCCATAAGAAGCATCGGTTTGATACATATAGTAATATCCATCATCCGCCAATACCACCGTAGGGTCGTGAACATTGGCCAAATTCCATTGGGAGCGTTTGCTCCAATCGGCTATGGCTGTGTAGTCATCCGCATATTCGGGTGCTACGTAGTCTTCAAGGATACTGTTTTCGGGCGTTACATCGGGTGGAGTTGGAGTGGGATCTACCGTAGGGTCGTCATCGCTTCCGCCACATGCTACCTGCATGCAGCATACGCCCAACATTAATACAGAATAGAAAAGGTGTTTGTAAAGTTTCATATAATTACAGGTTTAAGATCTGCTATAGTTGTGGCCATCCGTCAGCCGTCCATTGGATAGGTCTTTGTACCAAAATGGATGCACCTTCGTGCGCAATACTATATCCATGGCTGATGAAGATATCTTCGCCATTGAAGTGATAAACGGCACAATGGCCAATGGCATCGAATGATTTCTTGTCGCCTTCAATAAATGGAACACCGCCACCATCGCGCATATCGATACCCTCGCGGTCAAGGTAAGGACCATCAACAGATTTACTGCGGCCGACAGCTACCCGATAAGTGCTCTTACTGCCTTGGCAGCAATAATCCCAAGAAACAAAAAGATAATAATAACCGTCGTGCTTGAAGATGAAAGGAGCTTCGATGGCATTGGGCCCTGCGTATTGTGAAGTAGGGTTCTTGGGTAAATTATCTTTGGATTCCTTAGCTGGATAACGGCGAGCAATGGTACGGGGCTTTTCACCGGCGGCAATGTGCATGGTTGAATCGAGACGGGCTATTTGGATGCCATCCCAAAACGAACCCCATGTAATCCATGGCTGGTCGTTTTCATCAATGACGAAGTTAGGGTCAATGGCATTCCAATTGTCACGTTTCTCTTGTGAACTGACAATGCAACCTTCGTCTTCCCAGACCGGAAAGGACAACGACTGATTGGAGAGCAGACCAATGGCCGAGCCGTTTTTACCGAAAGTGGAGCAACTGTATGCCAGCCACCACTTGCCATGCCACTTGATGATATCGGGAGCCCACACATGATTACGAAAACCGGGTACACTGTCTTGAGCCCATGTAGGGATTACAGTCATGACGGGTGTCGGCAAGACGTTCCACGTCTTACGGTCTTTCGAGGTCATCTGTTGGATGCCTAAACCAGTAGCAAAGATATGATAAGTGCTATCCTCGTATGCCATGACGGGGTCATGTAGCATCGGGGTATCTGTTTTAAATACTTCGAGTGGAGCACGCTTCCGTTGTTGGGCCTGTAAGGTCGTGCCTACAATAAGAGTCAGTAGTAATAAGACTGTTCGCTTCATTGTCAGATAATTAATTGTGATTTAAAAAGGGTGGGCAGGTACTGCCCACCCTTTTCATAAATGTTTTATAGGCAAAAGCCTGATTATTCAAATGTAAGATGACTGCCGTCAACTGTGAAGCGGAAATAGAAGTCATCTGCATCAATCGGAGTGATACCGATGTAATCTTGATAGTAAGTATTTCCATCGTTGCCCACCATAACAGCTTTCACATCTGCTGTGCCGTCGCCAGTGTTGGTAACAGAAACGGTAACCATCGCTTCGTCCATTGCAGCAAGCCATGCGGCCCAATCTGTCTGTCCACCACTGAGTACCAGATTGGTGTTACCATCATAGCTGGCACCCCAACCATAGTTGTCAGAACGGACTACCGCATATTCGGTATTGTCAGCACGTGTGAGGACTACCACAAAATTATTGTAGTTATTCAAACCGCTGGTATAGTTTCTGAAACGTGTAGTATAAGTAGCTCCAGCTGGAACTTTGATCATTTCAGAGTGAGCACCCCAGAAAGCGGTGGAATTATCTTCTGCACCTATCACATTGTCAAATTCAAGATGGCTGCCATCAACAGTGAAGCGGAAGTAGAAGTCATCCGGATTGATGGTATTGATGCCTAAATAGTCTTGATAATAGGTATTACCATCATTGCCAATCATGACTGCCTTGACATCTGCGGTTCCGTCTCCATTGTTAGTAACGTAAGTGGTAACTTTAGCACCGTCCATTGCAGCAAGCCATGCGGCCCAATCTGTCTGACCGCCGCTGGTTACCAGATTTGCATTACCATCGTAACCGGCACCCCAACCAAAGTTGTCGGCACGAACTACCGCATACTCTGAGTTGTCGGCAGCACAAAGAACTACCACAAAGTTGTTATAGTTGTTAACGCCACTTGTATAGTTGGTAAATGTAGAAACGAAGGTTTCACCAGGACCCACCTTAATGTTGTCGGTATGGGCACCCCAGAAGGCGGTAGAATTATCGGTTGCACCAAGGGATGTGTACATCTTGTCGGTTACTTCAAATGATGCATAAGCAATGATAGGCTGGGCACAATTTTCCCCCTTATAAGTCTTGTTGTATACAACAACCAATGTTTTTGTACCCAAAGATGCCATATCTGGTATAGCTTCGAATGTCAATTCAGCAGCAGTCACTGCTTTCGATACACCAGTTTCGAAATGTATGGTAGCAGAGATGTTCTTGAAAGCATCGGCAAGCTCTGTGCCTTGGAGCACTTTACGAGGCACACCAATCAATTCCATAGAAACCGGCAACTTGTCTTCGGCAGAAGTATAGCCGCCAATCGGTTCGATGGTGGAGCCGAGGAAATTGATGTAAGATCCTTCAGGAACAAGGAATGCACGGATATTTGTATTGGCAGCATCGGCATTCAGATTTGCCAAAGCAGTAGGAGCCTTGTAGGTCTTGGTGACGGTACCATTGGTCATTGTAACCACAAAAGTACTTGGGTCCGTACGGTCAACTGTCAAAGTTACCTTACCACCGAGTTTATCTACACCTGCATCGGTATCGGTAGCAAATGTCAAAGTACTTTCTACACAGCTTCTATCAATATGATCGCCCCATTCAGAGTTACCGCTGGGCTGGTTGTCGAAACGGATAGCACCATATTCCACATAACCGGCACCACCACGGTCGTCATCACTACAAAGAATCAGAGCAAAGTTCTTATAAGTGTTAGTAGCTGCAGGATTAATACCCAAATTGAATTGTGCAATCCACTTTTCACCATCAGGAATTACATAATATTTGGAGAAAACAGCCCACCATCCAGTGGAATAGTCTGTATTTCCAACGGTATATACGTCTTCTTCCAAACCTTCTATTTCAGTTTCTCCGACTACGGGTTTTGCGTTATTGATGGAATCTACTTTTTCGGAAATCCATCCAGGAGCATTCATTTCGTACAGTTCGCCTCCTTCGCAGTTGGTCAAGGCCATTAAAGCAAAGGCTGCAGCACCGAAGATGGATGCTATTTTATTCAGATGTTTCATAATCTTTTAATTTAATAGGTTTGTTCCTTAATTTATTCCAAATCGACTACCGGATGAATAGTCCAACCCTTTCCGCTGAAGTAGTCGGCATTGGAAGTGCTATAATTGGCCGAGTTACCAACGAGATTCGGATTGTCATTCAGTGTATTCTGATAGATGGGCAGGAATTCATGGCCAGCAATCCATGAATCATAACTGCTCTTGCTGCATGACATATAGTCAACAGGATCCTTTGGAGTATAATCATAAGTGCCGGTTTGAGTCCAGAAGTTGAATGAACCGTGTTCCTTCAACTGCAACAGACGGTCAGCGCTGTAGAAGAATCCCCAACGGATGAGGTCCCAACCACGACCAAATTCACAACCGAATTCCTTGGGACGTTCTACGTTGGCAATCTGTTCGAACAATTTGTCCTTCGAATTGAAGTCGGCAAGATTCAAATCGGCCAGACCTGCACGGTTACGTACCTCGTTAATCCAATCGATAGCTTGCTGAGTAGGGCCATTCACTTCGTTTTCGCATTCGGCAGCGCGGAGCAATACATCCGAATAACGCATCATACGAAGGTTGATACCACACTTCAAACCGGTAACGACCTTGTCGTAAAGACCGGTGCGAAGATTGGTCCACTTGGCGATAGGAAGACCACCATAACCGTTGTTGGTTACAATGAATGCATCGGCAGTCATTGGCTGTGTATAGGCAACATTACCATATTCGAAACCGTCCCATTCAGGTTCATAAGTACCGATAGTCCAATAAAGACGTGGGTCAAGGCTACCGCTGGTAGTGCGTTCGGCTTTGAACAAATTATAAAGCCATGGAGAAGCCGAGAGGTCAGCCCAACCACCGCAATCACCGGGGCCAAAGTTGCTTTCTATAGCATGTCCCTGAGTTGCGTTCGGACTGGTGTTGACTGGTGTCCATTCGTCATCAGTACCCTGAGTTCCGTAATCGAGGAACTGTACTTCGAACAAACTTTCGTCATTGTTTTCATAAGCCGAACCTTCACGGAAATTGTCACCATAGTTTTCCATCAACTTGTATGAGCCATATTTCTTGGCGATGATGTCCTTCAACACAGTAAGGGCATCGTCATATTTGTGGCGTTGCATCAGGACGCGTGCATAATATCCGGCAGCAGAACCGCAAGTTGCACGACCCTTGGACCATTCGTTGCCGGCATCGCGGCTGGGAAGCAACGTCATGGCGTTTGTTAAATCTGCTTCCACTTGGTCGAGTACCAAATCGAATTGGGCGTTGGGATCTTCCTTTGTACCATTTGCACAATAAAGCCCATCCAAAGAAGAATACTGGCTATAGTCAGTAATCAACGGTGGGTTCTGATAATACATGGCAAGGTTATAATAAGCCAAACCACGGATAAAGAGTGCTTGTCCCTTGATGTGTTGCATTTGAGTGGAGAGTTGGGCGTCGTCTTCACCACAGCGTGAGAGTATGTAGTTACATACGTTGATGGTATAATACCATTCACGCCAAGACCACATACCGATTTCGTCGGTAATAGGTTCATTCAAATCATCGAAAGGCATGTACCATACCTGTGAAGCATTCCACACTTCGTCACCACGGCAGACGTCAATGTTATAACCTACACGGGCATAACTTCCTTCCATACGGAGGTGGTTGTAAGCAGCGATGACAGCTTCTTCCAATTCATCGGTGGTCAGACCGAATGACCCGGTTGTCTGCTGGTTTGGATTTGTCAAATCCAGCTTACTTTCGCACGACGACATCATCGTGCCGAGGCCCAGTAAGAGGGCGAAAGAAAATTTATATAGTTTCATATTCTACTTCTTATTATATAATAATATATATTCAAATTCTTAGAATGAGAAGAGTACACCGCACATGAAGCTCTGTGCACTCGGGAATGAACAGAAGTTGTAACCCGGAGTAAATGTACCACCGGCGTAGTCCACATTGTAACCTTTGTATCCTGTAAAGGTATGGAGGTTCTGAGCGGAAACATAGAGGCGTACATTGTTCACATAACCATGGAACCATTGATCGGGGCAGTTGTAACCCAATTCAATGTTGGCAATTTTCCAATAGGCAGCATTCTGAATCTTACGGCTGCTGAACAGGTCGTTCCATGCCAAAGTTGCATTGTTAGCAGCATAAGTACGAGGAACCTTGGAGATATAAGTATCACCATCCCATTGGTTGGCAGCAAGCATAGCTACGTCCTTATTGCCATAACCATAGCAAGAATTCAAACTGTTGTAGATATCATCAGCTACATGATAGTCCAATGCTCCGAAAGTAGAGATGCTCAAATCAAAGTTTTTGTATTCCAATTGTGCACTCAAACCGAAGTTGATTTTCGGCAAACCACTGCCAAGAACAGTCTGGTCGTCACCGTTAATTATACCATCATCGTTGATATCCTTATAAAGACAGTCACCTACGTTGGCACCTTCTTGAGTAGGATGATTGTCCAAATCGGCTTGTGTACGGGCAATACCATCATAGACCCAACCATAGAACTGGCCGATTTCTTCACCTACATAAGTAGCGTATGCACCGGTAATGTATTTGTCAGTACCGAAGCCAAGCGAAGTAACCTTGTTTTTCAGGGTACTCAAGTTGGCACTGATTGAGTGTTTCAACGGATGGTCGCTGTTGCGATATGTCAAAGAGAATTCGAAACCACTGTTTTCCATGGAAGCGGCATTCATGGTTACTGTTGTATTGGCAACACCGGCGCTGGAAGGAACAGGAACACTGTAAAGCAAGTCTTCGGAAGTATTCTTGTACCATTCAGCAGTGAACTCGATACGGTTGTTCAAGAAGGCCAAGTCGATACCTACGTTAGCAGTTTTCTTCTTTTCCCATGCAATGTTTTCATTGACGAAAGTAGATACGGCCGAACCGGTCACTACATTGTTTCCGAAACTGTAAGTCATGTTGTTACGAGCCAGAGTTGCTTGATACATGTATTCGCCGATATTTTCATTACCGAGTATACCGTAACTACCGCGAATCTTGAACATGTTGACTACATCGCGATTGAATGGGAAGAAACTTTCCTTATCGAAACGCCAACCCAAAGAAACAGACGGGAAGGTTTCCCAACGGATATCTTTTGTCAAACGAGAACTACCGTCGCGACGTACAACTGCTGAAATCAAATATTTGCCATCAAAGTCGTAATTCAAACGAGCAATGTAAGAAGCCAATGCATGTTTGTATTCCCATGAATCAGAATAAGTGTCGTTTGCATTCTGAAGTTGCAGGAAGTAAGGTTCAGAGAAGTTAACACCCCAACCGGAATTAGTCTGCGTATTTTCTTCCTGATAAGTTTGACCCACCAAAAGGTTAATATGATGCTTGCCCATTGTACCTTCGTATGTCAATGTGTTTTCAATCAAAGCATCGGTATAAGTGCGATTGTTGATGGTCAACTTTTCATTACTCTTGTCCAAATATACACGGTTGCTTTGAATCCACGCTGGAATCCAAGTCTTGTCCTTGGCCATTGTCTTGCTGTATGACAAATTCAATTTATATGTCAACTTATGGTTCTTGCTCTTGATGCCCACCATCTCCAAAAGATCGACATCGGCAGAACCTGAACCTACCAAACGGTCAACGATTGTGTTACGTGTCAACAAGGTGTTGACCAGCAATGGGTTGGAAGCTGAAATGTCTCCATGAATGGTGTCGTAATAAACGCCGAAACCATATGCGTCGTAATTGAAACTGCTGGCAGAACCTACTTTGTCATCGAGTACCCAAGTAGAAGGGTCATAAGCTTTGATAGTAGGTTGCATCAACAATGTGCCACGAAGCACGTTGGTAACATCACCATAAAGACCCTGTACGTATTCAGATGCGTTGGACAGACCCATACCATCTTGATTGGAATGTGAATAAACGAGGCTGGTACGGAACTTGATGAATTTGGCATCCATGGTGTTGTTCACACGAGCTGTATAACGTTCGTAATTAGGACCGGCGCCTTCGAGTGTACCTCTTTGATTGAAATAGTCAAGAGCAACATTATAAGTGCTGTTTGCGCTACCTCCGCTAAGGTTAACATTGTGATTCTGTCTGATTCCGGTCTTGAATACTTCGTCAAACCAATCGGTATCTGTGTTGTCCATGAATTGGTATTGATTGGCAGAACCGCTGACTAAGCTGTATCCTCCAGGAAGTGGAGTACCCGAATTAGCACAAGCTTGTCCTAAATAAGTACTATATTGGTTAGCATCCATAACATCGTAAACTCCTTTGGATATTTTGTCCACACCGAAGTAACCTTTATAATCCACTTTTAAAGGCTGGTCTTTCTGACCGTTTTTGGTAGTGATGATAACCACACCATTAGCTGCTCGTGAACCATAGATGGCTCCGGCAGAGGCATCTTTCAAAACTTGGATGGTTTCGATGTCGTTCGGAGAAAAGTCGCGTATGGTTGTACCCATAGGCACGCCATCGACTACATACAAAGGAGCAGTACTTCCAAATGAACCGATACCGCGGATACGAACAGTTGGGTCGGCTCCCGGCTGACCGTCGGAAGTAATTTGTACACCGGCTACCTTACCTTCCAGCATGGTAGAGATGTTGGAGTTGGAAACTCTCTTTAATTCGTCGGTATTCACGACTGCTACAGAACCAGTCAAGTCGGCTTTTTTCTGTACGCCATAACCAACGACTACTACCTGATTAAGCATTTGAACATCGGATTCCAGTTGAATCTGGTTTAATACAGCACGGCCACGGACTGCAATTTCACGGTCCTTGTAACCAACGTAGCTTACTACGAGAGTTGCATTAGCTGGTACATCAATAGTGAAGTTTCCGTCAAAGTCGGTGATGACACCACCTTCAGCATTCTTCAACCTAATGGTTGCACCAATGAGCGGCTCTCCATCTTGATCGACAACCTGGCCACTGACCTTAATGGTCTGTTCCTGTTGTACTGCTGCTATTACAGGAGTAGGGCAGACATTGAAACCTACCATAGT
This sequence comes from Bacteroidaceae bacterium, assembly GCA_017503235.1. Taxonomy (GTDB): domain Bacteria; phylum Bacteroidota; class Bacteroidia; order Bacteroidales; family Bacteroidaceae; genus Phocaeicola. The sequence continues at coordinate 11,431 of JAFVTL010000027.1, forward strand.
ACCCCAAAATAACATAGCAGAGAATAATACATGTTTTCTCATTGTAATTGATTTTAGTGTAGATAATGTTAATAGTTATTATTTAAGTTAAAGTTCAAAAGGAGTGAATAAATAAAGGGCATACAAATGCAGTTATCTTGTTCTCGTATTTATAGATTTTTAAGGTTTTAGTAGTTATTTATGCCGCAAATATAAATTATGTTATCATTTATGAAGTGGACAAAATAACACTTAACGTGGATAAAAGGTGAGAATAGTTACATTCAAGCGTGTGAGTAACCTAAGCAGGAGAATAAAATATTATTATTACCTATTGGCCAGTGATGACTTATCTTAATTTAAAAATCTCCCATTTCATCGCTATTTCTATTCGAATCTTCATCTTCTTTTCGAACTTCCATCAGCGAACTCGGGGGTTGATTGAAATGTCGGGTAAAGCATCGGGTAAAGTATTTGGGGTCATTGAAGCCTACTTCGTATGCAATTTCTGAAATGTTTTTATTACGGGTTATCTTGTTCTTCAAAATAAGTTCGCGAGCGATGTTCAATCGGTAATTACGGATAAACTGACCGGCTGACTGTCCAGTTAGATTCTTCATTTTCTTGTTCATCAGACTTTTGCTGACACCCATTGCTTCAATAAAATCTGTGACTTCATAATAAGAATCCTTATAGTTTTCCTTAATAATCTGCATGGCTTTTTTCAAGAACTTCATGTCACTCGATTCTTCATCAATATTCAATTCTTCGATGTCCATGTTGATGGAGAACTTTTGCTGGTAATGCTTGCGGTTTTCCAAAATGTTGGCAATACGTGCAAGCAACAGGGTCTCATCAAAAGGTTTCAAAAGGTATTCGTCCACGCCGATTCGGAAACTTTCGATACGGGTTTCATTGGAAGTTTTGGCAGTAAGCATCAAGAAAGGAATGTGTGACAGGTTGAAGTTGGCCTTTATGCGTTTGGAGAGTTCCATGCCATCCATAACGGGCATCATGAGGTCGCTAATGATAAAGTCGATGTTTTGGGTGGCTAAAATGTCCAGTGCCTCTTTCCCTTGAGTGGCTTCGGTCACATTATAGTATTCTTCCAAAATGGAGCGGATATAACTTCTCATGTCGACATTGTCCTCTACAACCAAAATATTCAGACGGCTATTGTCAAGGGGATGCGTTGAAGGGGGTTGTTCATCAAGATCTTTTGGCTCCGTTATTTCACCTTCTTTGTCTTTAACAGATGCATAAATTAGAGGCAATAAGATGCGGAAAGAACTACCTCCCGAAGGATTATCGTGATAGTTGATTTCTCCCTGATGCAATTGGATTATCTGTTGGCACAAATAGAGCCCGATACCTGTACCGCTTTGTCCGCTGATAGGAGTGTTGGATTGGTTGTTGACTTGGTAGAATCGGGTGAAGATTTTTTCCTGTTCACTTTCGGGAATACCAGGTCCATTGTCTTGTATGCACAAGTATAGCAGGTCTTTACCATTTCTATTCAAATAGTTTGCATATATACTGATTTTCCCCCTCTTGGGTGTAAATTTTATTGCATTACCCAATAAGTTAGTCAATACCTTTTGCATGGCACTTTCGTCATACATGATAGGGTGACTGGATATTTTCAGCAATCGCCGCAAGGTTATCTGATGTTCGTTGGCATAAGCTTCAAATGGCAGGAGTATATCCGACAGAAATAGATTGAAATTGTTTGGATTTGGAACTATACTCATTTTCCCGGATTCTATCTTGCGGAAATCCATCAGCTGATTGATGAGTGACAACAGATATTTGGAGTTCTTCTCAACAAAATGAAGTTGTTCAATGACTTGAGGGTTGTAGCTAAGTTTTAAGGCACGTTCTATCGGGCCTACAATCAGTGTTAATGGAGTGCGGAATTCATGTGTGATATTTGTGAAAAACGCCAACTTGTCAACAGTCAGTTCCTGTATCTTGTTTGACATTTCGACAAGCTGCTCTTTTTGGTTCGATATCTTGAGGTTTTGTTGTTTTAGCAATTCATTCTGGCTATACAATTCATCGGCTTGTGTTATTAGGACTTGTTTCTGTTCCTGCAGTTCATGAGTACGCTCCTTAACCTTTTCCTGCAACAATATCTGTTGTTGCTGAAAAGAATGGATTCTCCATTTCATGTAATAGTATATGATGAAAAATAACAGCAATCCAATGAAGGCGATGAACCAATAGGTCTTATAGAAATAAGGCTCGATGTGAATATGCATGACGGCAGTATTTCCAAGCCATTGTGTTCCATCGGGGGCATATCGCAGTTCGAAAGCATATTCACCGGAACGGAGGTTGGTGTAAGTTGCAATCCGTTGGTTGGCAGAAACCTTTTTCCATTTATCGTCAAATCCTTTCAACCGGTATGAATAAGCCGTAAGGCTGGACGAATAATAGTCCAATGCAGCAAATTCGAGGGACAGGGATTTGTCACGTTCGTGCATACGGATTGTATTACTTGTAGGTTTTATTTCTTGTTCTCCAACTTTCAGATGGGTAAATACAATAGGAGTATACATGGTCTTGAGGTCTCTGACAGATGGTTTGATGACTGTCAATCCGTTGATACTTCCCAAATAGATGTCTCCATTGGCCGATTTCCCTGTTGCATTCCAATAAAACTGATTGGATAACAATCCGTCTTCTCTAGTATAATTATAGAAAGTTTCATTCTCTGGTTCGAAGCAAGACAGTCCGTTGGTAGTCGTTATCCAGATACGTCCTTCATCGTCTTCTTCCAGACCCCTGACCGAATTGCTTGCAAGTCCATCGTTTACAGTATAGCCTTTGAAGGTATAGTTTCCATCTTTGCCCATCATGGAACGATAGAAACCATATCCGTTACTGCCTATCCATATGGTTCCGTTATGCGAAAGAATGATGTCAGTAACTCTCTCCGGCAATTGGGACTCCGGTTCATCCAATTTGTACTCCCATAGCTGGTAAGAAGGCTTACCTTTGGATACTGTATGCAAATCTATGCGACATAACCCTTTAGTCATTCCAATCCATAAGTAATCTCCGTTTTCATTCAAATATCCGGTACATCCATCTATGCCTCCCAATCCATCGGCTTGAAATGGAATGGATAATTGGTTGTTCTTTATATCGTACATATATAGGTTTTCGCTGCTTCCCGCCCAAATCGCATGGTTCAATGAATCGTAGCATATTGCGCCTATGAACCCCCATGAAGCATCGCTGAAATCGGGAGATTGTATGTGATGGAATATTTTGTTGTTATCTTTCAAATGAATCCATCCAAACCCTCCTCCCCAGGTCCCAACCCAGAGCCTGTTCTGATTGTCGGCTGTAAAGCAACTGACAGAATTATGGGTTAATCGAGTCGGGGGTTGAGTGCTGTAATGGGTAAACGCATGTTCGTTCGGGCCTTTTCTGTTCAGCCCTCCTTCTACCGTACCTACCCACAAAGTTCCGTAATTGTCCTCGAATATGGCATTCACTGGATTATGAGAAATGCTTCCCGGCAAGTCGCTTCTGTGTGAATAGTTTTGTACATATAGTGTCCGTTTACTTATCTTGTTGATGCCTCCAATTTCTGTACCGACCCAAATGATATCCCCATCCGTCAGTAAGCAGTTTACAAAGTCGCAGTTCAATGCATTCTGATCATTGAATCCGGTAAAGTTCCGGCTAATGCGTTCGAAAGAATCTGTAATTTCATTATAGAGGTTGACCCCTTTTAAGGTGGCGACTATAACTGTATGATTGTCGGTTACAGCAATATCCGTTATCATATTTTGTGACAACGAGTTGTCATTGTCTTCCATGTATGTATAATATTTGATGCTCTCAGTATCCATATTATAGCGTAACAATCCTCTGGAACTTCCCATCCAAACTTCGTTGGAACGCTTGCGGATGACAGAAAAGTAAGTCTCCTGGAATTGTAGTTGTTGAGAAACCAATATGGGCTCCTGTGGTGTTGTTATATTTTCTTTTACCCGAAAAATTCCATCGTTATAATTGAACCAAATGTAATCGTCCACTTCGCATACTGTACGGATATTCTGTCCGTTTTTATTTTCGCATACTGTGATGATTTGGCTAATGCTTCCATCGGAAGACAGGATAATCTTGAATAGCTTGTTCTGTGAACAGGCCCATATATTTCCGTTGCGGCTGTGATAGATGTGATTCACCGGATGATTCTGTATCTGACAGAGCAATTGTCCGGTTGGAGATAGGTCAAGTGTTTCCAATGTCTGTATGTCCAATAGGTTTATACCCATCTCTCCTGCTATCCATAAGCGTTGGAAATTATCTTCAGTCATGCTGTGAATAAAATTGCTACGGAGCTTGGCTTTGGGAGTTGACCTGTTGAAAGGAATGAATTCATATCCATCATAACGGGCCACTCCCTCTCCACGGGTAGCAACCCAAAGAAAGCCTTTGCTGTCCTTGAATAAATCGTCCACAAAGTTATGAGGCATTCCATTGTCTGTTGTAATGTGAGTAATATTATATCGTTCAGACCATTTTCGAACAGTATTTTCTGTTTTGGCGCTGATAGAAAATAATACTGATAATAGTATCAGATAATATTTGCCTGTCTTCATAGTTTTTCGTAGATTTGACCAGTTATTGTTAGGCAAAAGTATATTTTTTATTGTATTTGTAAGAAATGAAACCTCTCTTTTTGTGAGTGAAGTGCAAATTGTCCACCATTCGTGTACTATTGTCCTCTTGTGGCTATGCTATTTATCTGATATTTGTACCAGCTGTCAATTATTACAAGGTTGGTTTAGGAAAGGTGGTTAAAGCCGTAAGAACAATGGAGGAGCATTGACTTACGGCTTTTGAAACTTAAATGTTAGAATATTATTGATTTTAAAATTATATAACTATGAAATTACACAAAACAATTCTGTCTGCCTTGATTCTCTCGGCAGGGACTGCGATGAATGCGCAGAATGCTCACCAAATGGTGGTGCAAACCAATAAAATAGGTGCTGAGATTCAGCCTACCATGTATGGACTTTTCTTTGAGGATATCAATTATGGGGCCGATGGGGGCCTATATGCTGAAATGGTAAAGAACCGTTCATTTGAATTTCCACAGAACTTCATGGGATGGGCCACTTTCGGTAATGTAAAATTGATGGACGATGGTCCTTTCGAACGTAATCCGCACTATGCTCGTTTGAGTGATCCGGGACATGCTCACAAACGTACGGGTATTGAGAATGAAGGTTTCTTCGGTATAGCCATGAAAAAGGATGCTGACTACCGTTTTACAGTATGGGCGCGAGGAGAAAACCAAAAAATCTCAGTAGAAATTATAGACAATGATGCGATGGGTGAGACCCAGGTCCTGACTTCTAAGGATATAACTATCAATTCAAAGGAGTGGAAACAATATGAAGTGATTTTCAAAGCTCCTGTAACAGAGCCTAAGGCTCATTTAAGAATCTTCCTTGCTTCTCCGGGTACCGTTGATCTGGAACATGTTTCCTTGTTCCCCGTCGACACATGGAAAGGCCGCAAGAATGGTTTGCGTAAGGATTTGGTAGAAGCTCTTCGCGACATCAAACCAGGTGTGTTCCGTTTCCCTGGTGGTTGTATTGTAGAAGGAACTGATCTCGAAACTCGCTACAATTGGAAAAACACTGTAGGTCCGGTGGAAAACCGTCCGTTGAATGAAAACCGTTGGCACTACACCTTCCCACATCGTTTCTTCCCTGACTATTTCCAATCCTACGGACTTGGTTTTTATGAATTTTTCCTGTTGTCGGAAGAAATTGGTGCAGAAGCTCTGCCAGTGCTGAGCTGTGGTTTGGCTTGTCAATTCCAGAATGACGATCCTGAAGCTCACGTAAAGGTTTGCGATCTGGATAGTTATATACAAGATGCATTGGATTTGATTGAGTTTGCCAATGGTGACGTTAACACCAAGTGGGGTAAGCTCCGCGCCGAAATGGGACACCCCGAACCATTCAACTTGAAGTTCATCGGTATCGGTAACGAACAATGGGGACCTGAATATCCTGAACACCTCAAGCCATTTGTTGAAGCTATCCGCAAGGCTTATCCTGATATAAACATCATCGGTAGTTCCGGTCCTAATTCTGAAGGTGAACAATTCGACTACTTGTGGCCGGAAATGGCTAAGTTGAAAGTTGACTTGGTAGACGAACATTTCTATCGTCCGGAAAGCTGGTTCTTGGCTGAAGGTATGCGCTACGACAAGTATGACCGCAAGGGCCCGAAGGTATTTGCCGGTGAATATGCTTGTCACGGTAGAGGTAAGAAGTGGAACCACTTCAACGCTGCTTTGCTCGAAGCTGCTTTCATGACTAACATTGAACGCAATGCCGACATCGTTCATATGGCTACATACGCTCCACTCTTCGCTCACGTAGAAGGTTGGCAATGGCGTCCCGATATGATTTGGTTTGATAACCTGAAGTCTGTTCGCACTTGCAGCTATTATGTGCAACAGCTGTATTCTCACAATAAGGGTACTAATGTAGTTCCTTTGACCATGGATAAGAAGCCAGTAGGCGGTCAAGAAGGACAAGATGGTTTGTTCGCCAGTGCTGTATGGGATAATGATACTAAGGAATACATTGTAAAGGTTATCAACACTTCAGACAAGGCACAACCTGTAACCCTCGACTTCAAAGGCTTGAAGAAGAAGAACAAGTTGACTAACGGTAAGTGCATTACCTTCCATTCAGACAACTTGGATGCCGACAATACAGTTGACAATCCGAACGTAGTTCTGCCGAAGGAAAGCAAAGTCAGCATTGAAGGTACTGTATTCAATACAGAAATTGGAGCCAAAACATTTGCTATCTATAAGTTTACAAAAGAATAATAGTTAACTGAATATTGAGACACGAAGGCGCAGAGTTCTTACTTCTTGTAAAGATTCGCTCTGAGACTTTGTGTCTCTGCATTTAAACATACTATTTATGAAGAAAATCATTACTACAGCCTTGCTCTCGGCCGCACTGTTGCCTGTATCGGCACAAATAGACACCACCTTTGTTGCTCAAGGTAACCCCATCGTAAACTATAAATATTTAGGTGATCCAGCCGCATTGGTACACGATGGAACCCTTTACATCTATGCCGGGCACGATGAGTGCCCTGCTCCCCAACAATTCTATCTGATGAATGAATGGTGTATTTTGTCTACTAAAGACATGAAAACATTCCAAGAGCATTCATTCAAAATGCAAGCCAAGAGTTTTGAATGGGCTAAAGGCGAAGCATGGGCCAGTCAAGTTATCGAACGCGATGGAAAATTCTATTGGTACGTAACCGTAGAGCATAAAACCGATCCGGGTAAGTCTGTCGGTGTAGCAGTATCCGATTCACCTGTCGGTCCTTTTAAGGATGCCCGTGGCTCAGCGCTTATCACCAATAGCATGACTACCGAATACACCAAAATTTTCTGGGATGATATTGATCCTACTGTTTGGGTTGATGATGACGGCCAAGCTTATCTGTTTTGGGGAAATACCCAATGCTACTATGCCAAGTTGAAGAGGAACATGATTGAATTGGACGGGCCTATCATGCCCATTGAACTGCCTCGTTTTACTGAAGCTCCTTGGATTCATAAACATGGTGACTGGTATTATCTTTCGTTTGCTTCAGAATTTCCTGAAAAGATATGTTACGCTATGAGCAAAAACATTAATGGCCCGTGGGAATACAAGGGCATTTTGAATGAGATAGCAGGTAACTCCAATACAAACCATCATTCCATCGTTGAGTTCAATGGCGTTTGGTATTTTATCTATCACAATGGTTCCATCAATACAGATGGTTGCGGATTTCGTCGTTCCATCTGCGCAGATCGGTTGTATTATAACGAAGATGGTACTATTAAACGTATAGTGATGACTACTGAAGGAGTACAATAATTACTACTAAATACTATATAAAATAAGGAGATTGTATATGCAGTCTCCTTTTTTGCAATATAAATCATGGTTTATACAAAGCCGTAATTATAAATTGTCTATCTTTGCTTGGGATGGATGAATTGTTAATACCTGACAACAAGGTGCTTTTGGGCATGAGTGGGGGAACGGACAGCTCGATGGCTGCCTTGATTCTTCAGGAGGCGGGTTACGAGGTGACCGGTGTGACGTTCCGTTTCTATGAGAAGGACGGAAATACGGAATATCTGGATGATGCGTCAGCCCTTTGCCATCGTCTGGGAATCTCTCATGTAGTGTACGACGCCCGCGATTTGTTTCGCGAAAAGATTATCCGTTACTTTGTTGATGAGTACATGGCAGCCCATACTCCAGTGCCCTGTACGTTGTGTAACAATTATCTGAAATGGCCTTTGCTGAGGCAGTTGGCCGATTCGATGGGTATCTTTTATATAGCTACGGGACATTATGTACGGAAGGTGCAACACGATGGCCGCCATTATATCCGAAAGGGAGTGGATGCCGACAAGGACCAGTCATTCTTCCTATGGGGACTTCAGCAGGACATTATGCAACGTATGCTTCTGCCGTTAGGAGATTGGACCAAGACGCAAGTCCGTCAGTTGGCCGAAGAGCGGGGATTCCTGAAGACGGCCCGGAAGAAAGACAGTATCGGTGTATGTTTCTGCCCGATGGACTATCGGACATTCCTGCGGCAGGAAGTGGAGGAGGGACTTATCACTCCCGGTAAATTCTATGACGAGCAGGGGAATTACATTGCCCGCCATGAGGGTTATCCTTTCTATACCATAGGTCAGCGTAGAGGGTTAGGGATAGACTTGAATCGTCCGGTCTTTGTCAAGGAAATCCTGCCTGAAAGCAATAAGGTTATATTGGGTAACTTGAAATCGTTGGAAAAGACGGAGATGAGGCTGAAAGACTGGAACATCATTTCGCCGGAAACCTTGTTGGGACGGGATGATGTCATCGTGAAGATACGCTATCGTAAACAGGCCAATCGATGTGTCGTAAGCTTGTTGCCCGACCATACGCTTCATGTGCGACTGCTTGAACCGTTGACGGCGATTGCTTCCGGACAGGCTGCCGCATTCTATCGGGACGACAGGGTGTTGGGGGGCGGTATCATTATCTGATACTCTCAAAAAGAAGTGGATGTGCATTTCTACACATCCACTTCTTTTATCTCAAAATTATTTCTCACGATGGCAGGGCGATTCGTCCATGAAGAGGAAGGACTTTTCATAGCCGCCAAAGTCAACGATAATCTTTTCGAATACAATGCCCGGGTCCAAAGGTTTGAGGTATAGTGTCTGATAGCCTTCTTCGCGGTTTTCGATGGTCAACGGAACTTTACTTTCTACTACTCGGCTGGCTACCGTAGGGTAGTAGATGGAATAGATGTTTTCCGGATCTTCATTCAGGTTGGCATTGAAATTTATCTCCTTGGTGTATAGTAACGTTTGCTGAGTCACCTATATATTCTGTTTTTCCGCATCTGTCGTATAAAAAAACATAAGATTCCTTCCATTCTTCTCTGATAATCGAATAAAGTTGTATTTTTGTGGTTTATTATTGAAACAGAAGACTATGAACAATATACCTGCAGTAACAAAGAATCTGCTTATTATCAACGTGCTTTTCTTCTTTGGTGCCATGGCTGCCCAAAGATGGGGCTATGACTTGAACAACCTCCTTGGGTTGCATTTTTTCCTTTCTCCCGATTTCAATGTAGCCCAATTGGTTACTTATATGTTCATGCATGCTAATTTTGAACATATCTTTTTCAATATGTTTGCTGTGTGGATGTTTGGCCGTACGCTTGAACTTGTTTGGGGACCAAAACGTTTCCTTATATATTATATGGTGTGCGGTGTAGGTGCCGGTTTGGTGCAGGAACTGGTGACGGGTATCGAATATTACAGTATGGCTTCATCCATGTCACCCGAAGCCCTGGAAGTAGTTCTTCGGGAAGGAGCTTCAGCACTTCAGTCGGGTATGAACTTTGTGGATTCCCGTATGGCGGAACTGAATATAGTGGTCAATCATTCAACGGTAGGTGCTTCGGGAGCTGTATATGGTATTCTGCTTGCTTTCGGAATGTTGTTTCCCAATACGGAGATGTTCGTTTTCCCCATCCCGTTCCCTATCAAGGCGAAGTTCTTTGTGGTAGGTTATGCGGTGATAGAACTGGTATTGGGAATGAGCCGGACTGCCGATGGAGTAGCCCACTTTGCTCACTTGGGAGGTATGATATTCGGATTGTTGTTGATTGTTTATTGGAAAAAGAAAAGGAACAATGGGCAGTTTTATTACTGATTTGAAGAATAACTATGAACGGGGAAGTGTAAGCCTGAAGTTCATATATATAAATATAGGTATATTCGTACTCACTTCATTGGTGGGAGTGGTGTTCGTCCTTTTCAATCTGAACGGGTGGGATTGGATGAAATGGCTGGAGCTCCCTGCTTGGTTGCCCCAATTTGCCGTACAGCCTTGGTCATTGTTGACATATATGTTCCTTCATGCGAATGTCCTGCATCTGTTGTTCAATATGTTGTGGCTGTATAGCTTCGGACAGTTGTTCTTGCTGTTCTTTTCGGCTCGCCATTTCCGCGGATTGTATTTCTTGGGCGGGATAGGTGGCGGATTGCTTTATATGCTTGCGTTCAATGTGTTCCCTTATTTTGAGACTTATGTATATGGCGCAACGTTGGTTGGCGCTTCAGCATCTGTGTTGGCTATTGTTGTGGCTACGGCGGTCCGTAGTCCGGAGTATCGGGTGAACATGCTTTTTTTCGGACAAGTGCGTTTGAAGTATCTGGCGTTGGTGATGGTGTTGACAGATATGCTGTTTGTCACTTCCGGTAATGGGGGAGGGCATATCGCTCATTTAGGGGGAGCATTGGCAGGATGGTGGTTTGCTGCCGGCCTGAATAAGGGAACGGATGTCACTAAATGGATTAACAAAGTGCTTGACCTCTGCTCAGGGGGAGTGAAATTGAAGCGGACTCCCAAGAAACCTAAGATGAAAGTGAATTATGGGGGGCGTGCCAATGACTATGAATATAACGCCCGAAAGAAGGAACGTGACGATGAGATAGACCGGATATTGGATAAAGTAAAGCAGTCGGGCTATTCGAATTTGACAACGGAAGAGAAGAAACGCTTGTTTGACGCAAGCAAACGCTGACGGGATATGAAGTATATCGGGAAATTGTTAGGATGGATATTGTTGGGAGTTAATGGCATTGTGGTGCTATTGTTGCTTCTTTCCGCATACAGTCCGTATCTCAATCCCCAGACATTTCCCCATTTGTCCTGTGCCGGTCTGTTTTTTCCCATCTTTCTTCTTGCCAATCTGTTGTTCCTTTGCTTTTGGCTGGTGGTATATCGTAAATATGCCCTCTTCCCATTGTTGGCTTTTATCTGCAGCTGGCAGGCAATCCGAACTTATGTTCCCATCAATCTGTTTGCTGAAACGAAACCGGAAAAAACAATCAAAGTCCTTTCTTATAACACCATGGCTTTTGGAGAAAGGACTGCACATACCAAGGAAAAGCCGAATCCGATATTAAAATACTTGGCAGACAGCGATGCCGATATCATTTGTCTGCAGGAATGTGTCTGGGGAGGGAAGTTGAAGAAAAGGGATATTGATTATGCATTGAAGGATTATCGGTACAAGCATCATCATTCATTGTCGAGGGGCAGGAATGGGTTGGGCTGTTATTCGAAATATCCCATTCTGTCAGCTACTCCAGTTGATTATAAAAGTAGGGGAAACGGTTCCATAGCTTATCGTATCAAAGTAGACGAGGATACATTGCTGGTAATAAACAATCATTTGGAATCTTTCCGGATTGGGAATTCGGATGTGGCGGTCTATCATGAGATGATGGATGCTCCCACCAAGAAAAACCTTTCTTCTGGTTTCAAACAATTGATGAAGAAACTGGCCTTGCCGGCTGCAGTCCGGGCAAAACAAGCCGATGCGGTGGCAAAGGTCATTGAGGATTTCAAAGGACAGGGAATCATTGTCTGTGGTGATTTTAACGATTCTCCTTTATCGTATGCACATCGTCGAATTGGTCATAATCTGAATGACGCTTTCGTGGAATCGGGTAACGGATTGGGTATTTCGTATCATGAGGACCGGCTTTATTTTCGGATAGACCATCTCTTGTTGGGCGGAACTCTACACCCTTATCAATGTACGGTGGACCGCAGCATTCAAACTTCCGACCATTATCCCATTTGGTGTCATATTGCTATAGAATAAGTCCCTTTTTGGCTCGCAAACCTTTGTAAGGAACCTTTTTTAGGTCTTGAAAGTTAAATATTTCCGTTTTATTCCGTTGGAATGTGAAAAAAATCCTATATTTGCAACCTTGTATAAATTAGGAATCAAATAAACAATAAATAAAAATTAAATCAAGATGCAAAACAAAGGATTTGTAAAGGTTTTCGCAGTATTACTGACCCTTGTGTGTCTTTTCTATCTTTCGTTCTCTTTTGTGACCCGTCATCACATGAGCAAGGCCGCAGAACATCCGAAGGGTGAAGCACATTACCTGGATTCTATGCAGAATGAAAAGGTATATTTGGGCGTATACTCGTTGAAACAATGTCGTGAAATGGAAATTGGTCTGGGTCTGGACCTGAAAGGTGGTATGAACGTTATTCTTGAAGTATCTGTTCCGGATGTTGTAAAGGCATTGGCAGACAACAAGAATGATGAAGCTTTCAACAACGCTGTTTCTGCAGCTGCAAAGCAGGCTATTACCAGCCAGGACGATTTCATTACTTTATTTGTAAATGAGTATAAGAAACAAGCTCCGCAAGCTTCATTGGCAGAATTGTTCGCTACTCAACAGTTGAAGGATAAGGTTAATACCCGCAGTACAGATGCTGAAGTGGAAAAGGTGTTGCGTGAAGAAGTTCAGGCTGCTATCGACAACTCTTATAACGTACTCCGTACTCGTATCGACCGCTTTGGTGTCGCTCAGCCGAACATCCAGTCTTTGGAAGGAAGCATGGGACGTATCATGGTGGAACTTCCGGGTATCAAGGAACCGGAACGTGTACGTAAGCTCCTCCAAGGTTCTGCCAACCTAGAATTCTGGGAAACTTACAACTCAGAAGAAATCATTCCTGCCTTACAGAGTGTTGACAACAAGTTGCGTAGCGTATTGGCTATGACTTCTGAAGAAGCTACAGACACTGCAACTGTAGAAACTGCCGTTTCTGCAACAGACAGCTTGGCTGCAGCTTTGAAGGGTGAAACTGCCGACAACGAAGCACTGATGGAACAGATGAAGAAGGAACACCCGTTGGCTTCTATTCTTCAGTTGGGCGGTTATCAGAGTGTAGTAGGTATAGCAAATCACAGAGATACTGCAGAAGTGAACAGATTGCTGGCTATGGATGAAGCACAGGCTTTGTTGCCGAAGGACTTGCGTCTGAAGTGGGGTGTGAAGGCTGCTGACGGTGACAAGAGCGGACAGTTCTTTGAATTGTATGCCATCAAGTCAACAGAACGCAACGGCCGTGCTCCGTTGGAAGGTGATGTAATTACTGATGCAACCAATACTTACGACCAGCACAACAAGCCTTGTGTAAGTATGTCTATGAATACAGACGGTTCACGTCGTTGGGCTGCTTTGACCAAGAAGAACATTGGTAATGCTATCGCTATCGTATTGGATGGTTATGTATATAGCGCTCCGAATGTGCAGAATGAAATTTCTGGTGGTAACTCACAGATTACCGGTAACTTTACTCCGGAAGACACCAAGGACTTGGCTAACGTATTGAAGTCTGGTAAGATGCCGGCTCCAGCACGTATCGTTCAGGAAGACATCGTTGGTCCGTCACTCGGTCAGGAATCTATTAACCAAGGTATTATCTCATTCGTAGTGGCTTTGGTGTTGCTTATGGTTTACATGTGCGCTATGTATGGCCTTATCCCTGGTATGGTTGCCAACTGTGCATTGTTCGTTAACTTCTTCTTCACATTGGGTATCCTTACTTCCTTCCAGGCTGCTTTGACTATGTCAGGTATTGCCGGTATGGTACTGTCACTCGGTATGGCGGTGGATGCCAACGTGTTGATTTACGAACGTACTAAGGAAGAATTGAGAGCTGGAAAGACTGTAAAGGCTGCTTTGGCTGACGGTTATTCCAATGCATTCTCGGCTATCTTCGACTCTAACTTGACATCTATCATTACCGGTATCATCCTGTTCAACTTCGGTACAGGTCCTATCCGTGGTTTTGCCACTACCTTGATTATCGGTATTCTCTGTTCATTCTTTACAGCTGTGTTCTTGACACGTATTGTATATGAATGGCGTATGGGTAAGGACAAGTGGTTGAATTTGACATTCACTACCAACCTTTCTAAGAACTTGATGCAAGGTACCAAGTACAATTTCATGGGTGCCTACAAGCGTTCGTTCGCTATCTTTGGTGCGGCAATCGCTGTTTGCGTTGTTTCATTCTTGGTACGTGGCTTGGCTCAGAGTATTGACTTCACTGGTGGACGTAACTTCGTGGTTCAGTTCGAGCAACAAGTTGAACCTGAAACTGTACGTGACTTGTTGAAGACGAAGATTACAGAAGACAATGTTCAAGCCATTGCTTTGGGTACTGACAAAAAGACTATTCGTATTACAACCAACTATCGTATTGAAGAAGAATCTCCTACTATTGACTCTGAAGTGGAAGCATTCATCTATGATGCTTTGAAGGAAGGCGGTTTGTTGGGCGAAGGTACTACATTGGAAATCTTTATCGACCGTGAGAACCGTACTGGTGGCTCTATCATCAGTTCACAGAAGGTAGGTCCAAGTATTGCTGACGATATCAAGACTTCAGCTATCTGGTCTGTTGTTTTGGCATTGATTGCTATCGGTGCTTACATTCTGTTGCGTTTCCGTAATATTGCTTATTCTGTGGGTGCAACCGCTTCATTGGTTGTCGAAGTTATAATGATTATGGGTATGTACTCCTTGTGTCACACTTGGGCTCCTTTCTCATTGGAAATCGACCAGACATTCATCGGTGCTATCTTGACAGCTATCGGTTACTCTATCAATGACAAGGTGGTTGTGTTTGACCGTATCCGTGAATTCTTCGGTCTCTATCCGAAGCGTGACCGCCAACAGTTGTTCAACGATTCGTTGAATACTACTTTGGCTCGTACCATCAATACTTCAGTCAGTACATTGATTGTGTTGTTGTGTATCTTCATCCTCGGTGGTGACAGCATCCGCAGCTTCGCATTCGCTATGATCTTAGGTGTTGTATTCGGTACATTGGGTTCTTTGTTCTTCGCTGCTCCGGTGGCATACCTGACTATGGGTAAGAAGATTAAAGAAGAGGTTAAAGCATAATTTTGACAGATATATGAAAAAGGCTCTCCAATAGGGGGGCCTTTTTTTATTTCTTTTTGTATATTTGCTGCATAAAATGTATAACCTGAATTTAATTACTTGACATGAAAGCTTTAGTTAAGAAAGAAGCTGGTAAGGGAATTTGGATGGAAGACGTTTCCCTTCCAAAGGTCGGAGTGAACGACGTCCTTATCAAAATTAGGAAAACAGCGATTTGTGGTACGGACTTGCACATCTACAAGTGGGATGAATGGAGCCAGAAGACTATCAAGACTCCGATGACCATCGGACATGAATATGTGGGCATCGTTGCTGAAGTAGGTCCGGGTGTCCGCAATATCGAAGTGGGCGACCGTGTGACTGGTGAAGGTCACATTGCTTGCGGTCATTGCCGTAACTGTCGTCGTGGCTTGCAGCACATCTGCGAAAACAGTATCGGTGTAGGTGTAAATCGTGACGGTGCTTTTGCCGAATATCTTTGTATCCCCGAATCCAATGTCGTAAAACTCGACGACCGTATCTCGGACGATATGGCGGCCATCATGGACCCCTTCGGTAATGCGACTCACACCGCTCTTTCTTTCCCGCTCTTGGGTGAAGATGTTTTGATTACAGGTGCCGGCCTGATTGGTACGATGGCGACTGCTATTGCGCGCTTTGCCGGTGCGAAGAATGTAGTGGTGACCGACCTCAGTGACTATCGTCTGGACATTGCCAAGAAGATGGGAGCTACCATTACCGTAAATGCATCAAAGGGTGAAACCGTTGCCGGTGCCATGGAAAAGCTCGGTATGCGTGGTTTCGATGTTGGTTTGGAAATGTCGGGCTCACCGGTTGCTTTCCGCGACATGGTGGCTAACATGTATAATGGTTCAAAGATTGCCCAACTCGGTATCTTGCCTCCGACTACTACTGTAGACTGGAGCGAAATCATCTTCAAGGCATTGACCATTAAGGGTATCTACGGTCGTGAAATGTGGGAAACTTGGTACAAGATGCAGCAGATGCTGATTTCAGGTCTCGACTTGACTCCGGTTATCACTCACCACTTCCCGATAGCTGAATTCCAAAAAGGTTTCGACGTGATGGAATCAGGCCAATGCGGTAAGGTTATTTTGGATTGGGAATAATAAATAAAAAATTAAAACATATGTATGGTAAAATGAAAGAGTTCCTTTCGCAGGAACTCGAAAATATCAAGGCTGCCGGCCTTTATAAGAATGAACGTATCATTACGACTCCCCAACGTGCTGACATCAAGGTGAATGCCGGTCAGGATGTATTGAACTTCTGTGCCAACAACTACTTGGGATTGGCTGACAACAAACGTTTGGTTGAGGCTGCCAAGGCAGCGATGGACACTCATGGCTATGGTATGTCTTCCGTGCGTTTCATCTGCGGTACTCAAGATTTGCACAAGCAGCTCGAAGCGGCTATTGCCGATTATTTCAAGACTGAAGATACTATTCTGTATGCAGCTTGTTTCGATGCAAACGGTGGTGTGTTCGAACCTTTGTTCACCGAAGAGGATGCCATCATTTCCGATGCATTGAACCATGCTTCCATCATTGATGGTGTACGTCTTTGCAAGGCAAAACGTTATCGTTATGCCAATGCTGATATGGCTGAGTTGGAAAAGTGCTTGCAGGAAGCTCAGGCGCAGCGTCATCGCATCATCGTAACCGACGGTGTGTTCTCAATGGACGGTAATGTGGCTCCAATGGATAAGATCTGTGACTTGGCTGAAAAGTACGATGCGTTGGTGATGGTAGACGAATCTCACTCGGCAGGTGTAGTAGGCCCGACAGGTCATGGTGTGGCAGAACAGTTCGACGTATATGGCCGTGTAGATATCTTTACCGGTACTTTGGGTAAGGCATTCGGTGGTGCGATGGGCGGTTTTACAACCGGTCGCAAGGAAATCATCGACATGCTTCGCCAGCGTTCACGTCCTTACCTGTTCTCTAATTCCGTTGCTCCTTCTATCGTAGGTGCCAGCATCGAAATGTTCAAGATGTTGAAGGAAAGCAATGCCTTGCATGACAAGTTGATGGAAAATGTAACTTACTTCCGCGACAAGATGTTGGCTGCCGGATTCGACATCAAGCCGACTCAGAGTGCTATCTGCGCAGTGATGTTGTACGACGCCAAGTTGTCACAAGACTTTGCTGCCAAGATGCAGGAAGAAGGCATTTACGTGACCGGATTCTACTATCCGGTGGTACCGAAGGGACAGGCCCGTATCCGTGTACAGCTTTCGGCTGGCCACGAACGCGAACACCTCGACAAGGCTATTGCTGCTTTCATCAAGGTGGGCAAGGAACTGGGTGTCATCAAGTAAATAGAAAAGACCTTTATTATAAGACAGGTGGATGTGCCGAAGGCGTGTCCACCTGTCTTTTATATATGTAGGATGGGGAATCTCAAATGCCACAACCCGTTTGGTCTTGAGCTTTCCCTAGCTCATCTGTTGATTCTTTATTGGCTGAAATGAAGCCTGAAAAGGGGCTTGACCAGCCTATTAATATCCTCCGACCAGTATATTAACATGCTCCGAGCAGGAGCGTACTTTCCTCCGAGCTGTATATTATTATCTTGGTCAGCAGGAAAGGCTTCTCCTGGTAGGCAGGAGAGGCTTCTGCTGGTCAGGGCTAAAAAAATAAGGGCTGTGTCATCTTTCGACACAGCCCTGCTCTTTGTACCTCGGAGGGGAATCGAACCCCTATCTAAAGTTTAGGAAACTTCTATTCTATCCGTTGAACTACCAAGGCGACCTAAAGATGGTTGCAAAGGTAGCCCTTTTTGTCTTATCTGCCAACAAGTGACATAAAAAATAGATGGATATTCATCTTTCTGTATATTTATATTGGGATATGAGACTTTATTGAAAGAATATTTGCTTTTTTGTTGGAATTTTGCGTATTTTGCATTGCTTATTGTTAACCATATAACACGTTTTGATATTTATGGCAGATAAAATGACAGTTAAAGAATTGGACCAGGTGGTGGTTCGCTTCTCAGGCGACTCAGGAGATGGTATGCAGTTGGCAGGAAATCTCTTTTCAACCATTTCGGCGACAGTAGGGAATGATATCAGTACCTTCCCTGATTATCCTGCGGATATTCGTGCTCCGCAAGGTTCTTTGACCGGTGTTTCGGGATTCCAGGTTCACATCGGTGCAGACAAAGTGTTTACTCCCGGCGACCTATGTGACGTGCTGGTGGCTATGAATGCTGCAGCACTTAAGACTCAATATAAATTCGCTAAACCGACAGCTTGCATTATCATTGATACAGACTGTTTCCAGAAGTCTGATTTGGAAAAGGCTGCTTTCCAGACTGATGACCCGATTGAAGAAATGGGCATCAAGAACGATGTGATAGCCGCACCTATTTCTCAGATGGTGAAGGATTGTCTGGCTGATTCGGGCATGGACAACAAGTCGATGTTGAAGTGTCGTAATATGTTTGCTCTTGGTTTGGTGTGCTGGCTGTTCAACCGTGATCTGACCATCGCCGAAAACTTCCTCCGCGAAAAGTTTGCGAAGAAGCCGGCCATCGCTGAGGCTAACATCAAGGTCATCCATGCCGGTTACGACTATGGTCACAATACACACTCCAGTGTAGCTCATACATACAGAATCGAAAGTAAGACGGTAAATCCGGGAAAGTACATGGATATCACCGGTAATAAGGCTACGGCTTACGGATTCATCGCTGCTGCCGAAAAGGCGGGCTTGAAGCTTTACTTGGGTTCTTATCCTATCACTCCCGCTACAGACGTGCTTCACGAATTGTCAAAGCACAAGTCTCTCGGTGTGGTAACTGTTCAGTGCGAAGATGAAATCGCAGGTTGTGCATCGGCTGTAGGTGCTTCTTACGCAGGTGCTTTGGCGGTGACTTCTACTTCGGGACCTGGTATCTGCTTGAAGTCAGAAGCCATGAACTTGGCGGTAATTATGGAACTTCCGTTGGTAGTTCTTGACGTTCAGCGTGGTGGTCCGGCTACCGGCCTTCCTACCAAGAGTGAACAGACCGACTTGTTGCAAGTCCTCTTTGGTCGTAATGGTGAAAGCCCGATGCCGGTATTGGCTGCGACCTCACCGACCGACTGCTTCGATGCTGCTTACGAAGCATCGAAGATGGCTCTTGAACACATGACTCCGGTTGTTCTTTTGACTGATGCATTTGTAGCCAATGGCTCTGCGGCCTGGAAACTTCCGAAGTTGGCTGACTATCCGACTATCAATCCTCCGTTTGTACCTGCTGAACTGAAGGGTACATGGACTCCTTATCAGCGTAATGAAGAAGGTGTACGTTACTGGGCTGTTCCGGGAACCGAAGGCTTTACTCATATCCTGGGTGGTTTGGAGAAGGACAATGCAACCGGTGCTATCTCGACTAACCCTGAAAACCACCACTTGATGACTCAGCTCCGTCAGCAGAAGATTGAAAAGATTCAAGTACCTGATGTTGTGGTAGAGGGTGACAAGGATGATGCAGAATTGCTCATCGTGGGCTTTGGTGGCACTTACGGACACCTTCATGCAGCAATGGATGAAATGCGCACTGCCGGCAAGAAGGTGGCTTTGGCACACTTCAAGTACATCAATCCGTTGCCTAAGAACACGGCTGAAGTACTGAAGAAGTATCCGAAGGTAGTGGTGGCCGAACAGAATATGGGCCAATTTGCTGGTTACTTGCGTATGAAGATTGATGGTTTTGTTCCGTCTCAGTATAATGAAGTTAAGGGTCAGCCGTTCGTAGTCAACGAATTGGTAGCAGCCTTCACCGAAATCTTGAACAAATAAAAAGGAATGAGTATGTGCGAATTTACAGCGAAAGATTATAAGAAAGGACAACCACGTTGGTGTCCGGGTTGCGGTGACCACTTCTTCTTGGCTTCACTGCACAAGGCGATGGCAGAAATCGGTGTAGCTCCTTGGGATATTGCCGTCATTTCGGGTATCGGATGCTCCAGCCGTTTGCCTCACTATATGAATACGTATGGCATGAACACCATCCACGGCCGTTCGGCAGCGATAGCTACCGGTTGTAAGGTGGCCAATCCGGATTTGACCGTATGGCAGGTGTCGGGTGATGGTGACGGTCTTGCTATCGGTGGTAACCATTTCATCCATGCCAATCGTCGTAACATCAATCTGAATATGATTCTGTTGAACAACCGTATCTATGGTTTGACCAAAGGACAGTACTCGCCGACTTCTCCACGTGGTTTCGTCAGCAAGTCTTCACCTTATGGAACCGTGGAAGATCCGTTCTGTCCGGCCGAATTGTGCTTCGGAGCTCGTGGCCATTTCTTTGCTCGTGCCGTTGCCACAGACGCTGCCGGCACGGTGGACATCTTGAAGGCCGCTTACAATCACAAGGGGGCTTCGGTTTGTGAGATTCTTCAGAATTGTGTCATCTTCAATCATGGTACTCACGAATCGGTATATACCAAGGAAGGTCGTGCCAAGAATGCCATCTATCTGGAACATGGCAAGCCGATGCTGTTCGGTGAAAACAAAGAATTTGGTTTGGTGCAGGAAGGCTTCGGATTGAAGGTTGTGAAACTGGGAGAAAATGGTATCACCGAAAAGGACATCCTCGTACATGATGCTCATTGCGAAGATAACACCTTGCAGTTGAAGCTTGCTTTGATGCAGGGACCGGATTTCCCGATTGCGCTTGGCGTGATTCGCGATGTGGAAGCTCCGACCTATGACGATGCGGTCTATGCACAGCTTGAAGAGGTGTCTTCCAAGAAGAATTACCATAACTTTGAAGAATTGTTGTTGACTAATGACACTTGGGAAGTAAAGTGATAAATAATTAGCTATAGTTTGAAGGTCCGATGTCCGCTTGCGGATGTCGGACTTTTTGTAAACTGGAAATAGCATTTTTGTTACACAATTATAAAAAGAAGGCTATTAAAGAATTATTTCTCTAATATCTTTTTTTTTTGAATATAAAGCAGTATTTTTGTATCGGCTTGAACAAGGGACTTACGCGACTTGTTCGCCAAGAAAGTAATTGAAAGAGAAAATATCATTAACAATAACTTATTAAAACATTAGAAAATGGCAAATTTGGATTTAAGCAAGTACGGTATTACCGACGTGAAGGAAGTTCTTCACAACCCTTCTTACGAAGTTCTGTTCGCTGAAGAAACCAAGGCTGGTCTTGAAGGCTTTGAAGTAGGTCAGGAAACTGAACTTGGTGCTGTAAACGTAATGACAGGTATCTATACAGGTCGTTCTCCTAAAGATAAATTCTTCGTATACAACGAAGCAAGCAAGGACACTGTATGGTGGACTTCTGATGAATATAAAAATGACAACAAGCCTTGTTCAGAAGAAGCTTGGGCTGATTTGAAGGCTAAGGCTGTTAAGGAATTGAGCGGCAAGCGTCTGTTCGTGATGGATACTTTCTGCGGTGCTAACGAAGCTACTCGTTTGAAAGTTCGTTTCATCATGGAAGTGGCATGGCAGGCTCACTTCGTGAAGAACATGTTCATCCGTCCGACAGAAGAAGAATTGGCTAACTATGGTGAACCTGATTTCGTATCATTCAATGCTGCTAAGGCTAAGGTTGACAACTACAAGGAATTGGGCTTGAACTCTGAAACTGCTACAGTATTCAACTTGAAGACTAACGAACAGGTAATTCTCAATACTTGGTATGGTGGTGAAATGAAGAAGGGTATCTTCTCTATCATGAACTACTTGAACCCATTGAAGGGTATCGCTTCTATGCACTGCTCTGCAAACACTAACATGGAAGGTACTGATACAGCTGTATTCTTCGGCCTCTCTGGTACAGGTAAGACTACTTTGTCTACTGACCCGAAGCGTTTGCTCATCGGTGACGACGAACATGGTTGGGATGACGAAGGTGTATTCAACTACGAAGGTGGCTGCTATGCAAAGGTTATCAACTTGGATAAGGAATCTGAACCAGATATTTACAACGCTATCCGTCGTGACGCTTTGTTGGAAAACGTTACTGTTGATGCTGCAGGTAAGATCGACTTCGCTGACAAGAGC
This sequence comes from Bacteroidaceae bacterium, assembly GCA_017503235.1. Lineage (GTDB taxonomy): Bacteria > Bacteroidota > Bacteroidia > Bacteroidales > Bacteroidaceae > Phocaeicola. The sequence continues at coordinate 33,832 of JAFVTL010000027.1, forward strand.
GTAACAGAAAACACTCGTGTTTCTTACCCAATCAACTTCATCAACAACATCGTTAAGCCTATCTCTAAGGGTCCTCACGCTCATCAGGTAATCTTCTTGTCTGCTGACGCATTCGGCGTATTGCCTCCAGTATCTATCTTGAATGACCAGCAGGCTCAGTACTACTTCTTGTCAGGCTTTACTGCTAAGTTGGCTGGTACAGAACGTGGTATCACTGAACCGACTCCGACATTCTCTGCATGTTTCGGTGCTGCATTCTTGAGCTTGCATCCAACTAAGTATGCTGAAGAATTGGTGAAGAAGATGGAAAAGGTTGGTGCTAAGGCATACTTGGTGAACACAGGTTGGAACGGTACTGGCAAGCGTATCTCTATCAAGGATACTCGCGGTATCATCGATGCTATCTTGGACGGTTCTATCAACAACGCTCCAACTAAGACTATCCCTTATTTCGATTTCGTGGTTCCAACAGAATTGCCGGGCGTAGATCCTAAGATTCTTGACCCACGCGACACTTACGAATGTGCTTGCAAGTGGGAAGAAAAGGCTAAGGATTTGGCTGGTCGCTTCATCAAGAACTTCGACAAGTTTACTGGTAACGAAGCTGGTAAGGCTTTGGTTGCTGCTGGTCCTAAGCTCTAATAAAAGCTATCCGTTAAATATTTTTAAGGCGGCTCCTTGTATGAGGAGCCGCCTTTTTTTGTAGGTTTGCAAAAATCAAGACATTATAACAATAAAAATGAAGAAGTTATTATTTGTACTGTTGGCAGGCTTGTTTGTTTTCAGCTCCTGTCAACCGTCTGCCGAAAACTACATCGGAGACATGAAAGACCTTATTGAAGAGGTGATGGAGGAAGGTGGTGACTATACTGCCGAACAATGGGAAAAAGTAAGTCAAGAATTTGAGAAGCTGGTCCAGAAGGCCCAGGAACTTGAAAACCTGACCGATGAGCAGAAGAAAGAGATTCTGAAGTTGCAGGCTAAGTTCAATGGGGCGGCCGTGAAAAAGGGGTTTGACAAATTGATGAAGGATGCCGGCAAGGAATTGGAAAAGGCAGGAGAAGCTATTGAAGGATTCTTGGAAGGTTTGAAAGAAGAAGAATAATTAAATGGTTCAGACAATGAAAAGGATAGTATCAGTTTTAGGTTTGGCAGGACTGTTGTTCTCTTGTACACCTGCCCAAAAGGAGGTTTCAGTAGCATCGGAAGAGAAAAATACAGTGATTGAAACCATTATGAGCCGTCGTAGCGTGCGCAAGTACCAGCCGCAAGCGGTTAATCGTGATACAATGCAGATTATTACGGAATGTGGTATCAATGCGCCGAACGCTATCAACCGTCAAGCATGGGAAATACGCATAGTGGATAATCCGGAAACTATTAAGAAGTTGACCGATCTTTATGTGAAGGCTTATCCGAAAGCGGCTGAGGATCCGAATTTCAAGAATATGTTCCGCAATGCTCCTACCGTTGCATTCATTGCTAATGATACGACATTCGCTTACTCTCCGGTTGATTGCGGACTGATGGCTGAAAATATGATATTGTCAGCTTGGTCTATGGGGATAGGTTCTGTTTGTTTGGGCGCTCCCGCTCGTTTTATGAAAGATAATGCCGAAGCGTCAGAATACCTCAA
>JAFVTL010000132.1 GCA_017503235.1 Bacteroidaceae bacterium
ACAAAAAATAAGCTCCGCAAATTCTCCACGTCAGAAATATGTCTCAAAAATATGTGGAAATTTGGGAACCATCAAAAAGCAGCCTGAAAGTGTTAAATTTTAGAATATATTGATAATTAAAGGTTTATGTTTGGTTATTTCTGAATAGTTTTGGTTGTTTAGGGCTTCTAAATACAATCAGAGAATGCATGATGGTTAATCTCAGTGACACCATCGGGAATTGTAATGCTGGTAAGGTTAGAACAACCAGAAAATGCGAAATTGCCTATTGAAGTGACACCGGCAGGCAACGAGATGGAGGAAAGGTGCATGCAATCAAGAAATGCACTTCCTTCAATCACTGTAACATCTTCGGGAAGGACAACGCTTTCAAGAAGCGAACAATTGGAGAATACCCCCGAACCAATCACCGCAACTCCATCAGGAACAGTATAGGCTGAAAGTTCATGAGGGGCAAATGATTTGAGTACGCCATCCATCACGATGCACCTTCCATCGGCAGAAGCAAACTTGCCTTCAAACGCTGTAAGATTCTGACATTCAATGAATACACCTACCCCCATTTCAGCTATACCATCGGGAATAGCGATGTTTGTAAGATTCATGCAACGGGAGAATGCCAACCCCCCAATCACTGTCAGGCCATCGGGAAGAATGATGTCTGAAAGGTTCCAACAATCACTGAATGCACCAAACCCAATATGAGTGACACCACTGCCAAGACTGGCATGCTGGAGGCTTTCACAATGAAGAAAAGCAAAATCGCCAATCGAAGCGAGCGCATCGGGAAGGACAATTTCTGAAAGGCTCGTACAATAAGAGAATGCACCTTGCCCGATACTTGTCACCCCATTGCCCAAAGAAACCTCCTTAAGGTTTACACATCCTTCGAATGCATCCTCACCTATTTCGACGACAACATCAGGGATGACGATGCTTTCAAGACATCCACATTCCTTGAATGCATTTTCACCAATTCTACTGATCGTACCTTCAAATGTCCATACCCCTTGACCGTCCTCATAGGTATTGGACAACAAGTTGGAGCCAAAAACAGCGAAGTCTGAACTGTTGGGAGACAGTTTACTGTCATCGATGGTGGTGTAGAAAATCTGACTGCCATTGAATTCCACCGGCGGTTCGTCCTTATCCAAGACTTCATTATCATCGGCACTATCCGAACATCCGCTCAAAGCCAAGAAGGTAGCGAAAAGAAAAAAACAGCTCTTTTTCATAGTCATAAATATTTATTGAACAATCACTCAGTCAACTCAGTATTTCATTATTCGAACGCCACAATTGGTGGAAGCACGATACTCAGTCACCAATATTCCTCTACATGAACTTGCTTTCACAAAAATAGCCGATATTTTTCAATAAAACAAGAAAGGGAAAGCACATAAAGAGCCACTCAGCATACATTCACCACAAAATATTCCGCTCCATGCACCGAAAGTTCAGAAAAATCCTTATCTTTGTAAAAACTGCTACCATGAAGAACGAAGCATTCAAAGACAAAGTCGTTGTAGTGACCGGAGGCGCACAAGGCATCGGACACTGCATCGCACAGGAATTTGAGAAGAACGGCGCACGGGTGTACATCATCGACAAGCAGGAAGGGCCGCACTACGTGGGCGACATCAGCCGACGCGAGGTGCTCGAAGCCTTCACCCGGCACGTCGTAAGCCGCGAAGGACACATCGACATCCTGGTGAACAACGCCCTGCCCATCATGAAAGGGCTGGACGAATGTACGTGGGACGACTTCCAGTACGCCATGAGCGTAGGCGTGACCGCCCCCTTCTACCTCACCAAGCTGATGGCACCCCACTTTGCTCAAGGAGCCAGTATCGTCAACATCTCGTCCTCGCGCGACCGCATGAGCCAGCCACAGACCGAGAGCTACACCGCCGCCAAAGGGGGAATAGCCGCACTGACACACGCACTGGCCGTCAGCCTGGCCGGAAAGGCAAGGGTGAACTCCATCTCGCCCGGGTGGATAGACACCGCCTACACCGTGTACGAAGGGCCTGACGCCACCCAGCAACCGGCCGGACGCGTAGGCAATCCGCTGGACATCGCCCACATGGTGATGTTCCTCTGCTCGGAAAAGGCGGGATTCATCACCGGCGAAAACATCTGCATAGACGGAGGAATGACCCGACAAATGATTTACCACGGCGACAACGGATGGGCACTGGGATGAAAAACGCAACCCGCAACTTTGCAACTTTCGCAGAAAATCTATTTTAATGAAGCACCACTGAGTACACGGAGTCGCACAGAGGATTTTTATTTTCCAACCGCCAACGATGCTACACCGCTGATTTTCAATTTGAAGTATACATATTATCCGTGTCATCTGCGTCATCTGCGGATGGATAATGGGAGTTTAAAACTCCGTGAAAATCTGTGGAATCTGTGGTGAACTCATAAATCAAAAATCAAAAATCAAAAGCTCATGAAAAAGACAGTATGGATGATGTGCATTCTGGCAAGCCTGATGATTGCCTGCACACAACAACCCGCACCCAAAAGCTGGGTGAAGGTACAAGGAAACAAGTTCATCGACCCGCAAGGAAAAGAAATCGTGTTCAGAGGACTCTGCTTCTCCGATCCCGTGAAGCTGGTGGGCGACGGACAATGGAACGAACGATACTTTGCTGCGGCAGCCGACTGGGGAGCCAACATCGTACGATTTGCCGTACACCCCACCAACCTGAACCGCATGGGATGGGACGCCACCTTCGAAGCCATGGACCAAGGCATCGAATGGGCCAAGAAACACGGGATGTACGTCATCATGGACTGGCACTCGATAGGCAACCTGAAGGACGCCAAATACACCAACCCCATGTACAACACCGACCTCGACGAGACACTGAAGTTCTGGAAGACCGTGGCACAACGCTACAACGACGAACCCACCGTGGCACTCTATGAAATATTCAACGAGCCGACAGTGACCGGCGAAGACACCGGAGCCTGCACCTGGGATGAATGGAAAGGCCTGCAGGAACAGATTATCGACACCATCCGCGTGTACAATCCCAACGCCGTATGCCTCTGTGCCGGATTCAACTGGGCCTACGACCTCACCCCGGTGGCAACCGCACCCATCGCACGCCCCAACGTGGCCTACGTGACACACCCCTACCCCATGAAGCGCGAACAGCCGTGGGAAGAACAGTGGGAAGCCGACTGGGGATACCTGGCCGACACCTACCCCGTCATCTGTACGGAGATGGGATTCTGCCTCGAAAACGAACTGGGAGCCCACATCCCCGTCATCTCGACCGAAGTCTACGCCGAACACATCACGAAGTACCTCGAAGAAAAGGGCATCTCATTCACCGTATGGTGCTTCGACACCACCTGGTCGCCCACACTGATTGAGGACTGGGACTTCACCCCCACCACTCAAGGACGATTCTTCAAGGCCTATCTGCAAAGCAAGAAAGGGGAATAAGAACACGCAAGCCGCTTGGCTCATCATTTTCTTTGCACGAACAAAGAAAACGATGCAAAAGAAATTCGCCGGCTGGCATTTTTATACCTACTCCGGCACTTTTCTACACTAAACAAAAAGAACTCGCTTTCAGCTCAAACAGCTTTTTGTTTTTAACGCTCCGAAAAGCACCTGCGCTTAACGGCAAAAAAAAGAGGCCGGAACTAAAAAACAATAAGTGGAGAAACAACATTGCTCCGTTCGTTAACAACCACTCCCAACGAGCGAAGCAATGTTGTACAAAGCAAACCAACTGTCCCTCGGGAAGGGGCACGAGCACGAAGTGCAGAGGGGGTAAGCAGACATCCACTACAACGAGCGAAGCAATGTTGTCCCCCAGCAACAAGGCCGAAAGCTTCCGGCCTCAGTGGAGAAGCGTGAAGAAATTTGTGCGTTTTTCCGTTAAGAAGAAAAAGCTGTTTGAGCTGAAAGCGAGTTCTTTTTCTTTAGGAAAAAAGTGCAAATTTTAGCTTCGGAGCTGCCAGCCGGCGAATTTTCTTTTTGTTTCCGTTTTTCTTTTGTTCGTGCAAAAGAAAAATGAAAAGCCACTCGGTTTGAGCACCCCCGCAACCCGCAACCCGCAACCCGCAACTTTCGCTGAAAATCAATTTTCACCCTCCCACAATCGGAAGACCACAAAAAAAGGATGCACCATGACGATGCATCCTTTCTTCTGTCAAAACACTTTAAAATCACTTGAACAACTTCGGAACGATAGTCGTCAGATACAGACGGCAGTTCATCCATGTATGACCGCCCGAAGTATAGAGGTTCTCAACAGCCACCTTGTTCTTCTTCAAATGAGCCACCAGCGCCTTCGAGCCCGGGAAGAGGCTGTCTTCCTTACCACAGCCCACCCAAAGGAGCTTCAAGGTGCGGAGCTGTTCGGCAGGTGCATACGTATTCTGGAAGTCCTGTTCGATGCCTTGCGGGAAGATGGCCGGTGCCATCGGACAAACGTAGGCAAAGAGTTCGGGATGGCTCAAGCCACAGCCCAAAGTTTGGCGACCGCCCAACGAGAAGCCGGCGATGGCACGGTTTTCACGTTCCTTCTTCACACGGTAGTTCTTCTCCATATAAGGAATGATTTCCTTCACGATTTCGTTGGTGAACTGGTCAGTACCCATCAGATTACGCATATCCATCTGCATGCCCGGATTCTTCTTCATCAAAGCCGGCATTGCATTGGCATAAGGCATCACCACAATCATCGGTTCGGCCTGTCCCTGGGCGATGAGGTTGTCGAGGATGTAGTTCATACGACCCACCTTGTACCATGTTTCGTGGGTGTCGGTCATGCCATGAATGAGGTACAGCACCGGATAGTCCTTTTCAGGATTGTCGGCATATTCCGCCGGCGTATAGATGAGCAACGGACGTTCGAGGTCCAGCTGGTTCGAATGATAGAACGCATAAGTCACCTTTCCGTGAGGCACGTCCTGAAGGTCCTGAGCGGAAGGCTTCTTGCCCTTCACATCGAGCAGGCTGCCCTTGAAGTTTTCGTTCGGGAAGATGTCCACATTGTTGGGGTCGGCCACGCGGGTGCCGTCCACGATGAATTCATACGGATAAATGTCCGGCTTCACCTTGCCGGTAGTCACCGACCACACACCGTTTTCATCCTTGGTCATCGGTAGGTTCTTCTTCAGGAACTGGCCGTTCAGTTCTACACTCTGGGCGTTTGGAGCCAGATAGCGGAAAGTCACCGTCTGGTCGGCATGAACTTCGGGCGAAAGCACGCGGGGAGCGAAGTAGGTACGCATAATCTTACCCATATCGACCGGTTCCTTGTTCTCCTGAGCCGACATCGGTTGGATGGATGCCATTGCAAAGGCAGCCATCAGTATGACTGAAAATTTATTCTTTATCATAATGCTTGTTTTAGAGGGAGTTAATAGTTGGTTGACTTGAACAGGCGCTGGAAGGTTTCAAGCAAGTAGAGCTTGGCGTTCATCCAGGTATGTCCTCCGGTGGTCACCTGGAAGATGTGATTGATGCGATGCTTGGTCAGCACGTTGTCAAAGTCGACAGCCAGGTTGTAGAGGAAGTCTGAATTGCCTACACCCAACCAGATGAGCTTCATCTCCTTGTTGGTCTTGTCAGGATCGGCATAGAAAGCTTCGTAGTTCTTTTCAAAGTCGTTGGCGCTCACACCCGAACTGTACGAACAAATCCATGCAAACTGGTCCTTGTTCATCAAGCCATTGCGCAAAGCCTGGGCGCCACCGCGTGAGAAACCGCCGATACCACGGCCGAGGCGGTCGTTGATGGTGCGGTAGTTCTTGTCCACGTAAGGAATGATGTCCTTCATCAGCATTTCGCTGAAGAGGTCGATGCGAGGCATTTCGGCACCTTGTTCGAACCAAGCCATCGGATTGCCATAAGGCATCACGACAATCATCGGTTCAGCCTTGCCGGCAGCAATCAGATTGTCGAGGATGAAGTTGGCACGTCCCACCTTGAAATACACTTCTTCGGTATCGGTAGTACCGCTGATACAATAGAAAACGGGGTATTTCTTGTCGCCCTTCGGGTCGTAGCCAGGAGGAGTATAGATACACATACGGCCAGTGACGCCAATGGATGGTGAATCGTACATCACATATTCCACATTGCCATGAGGCACATTCTGGATGGAGTATGCCATCGGCTGGTCATCGGGCACTTCGAGGATGCTTCCCTTGAAGTTTTCGTTCGGGAAAAAGTCAGCGTTTCCCGGGTCCATCACGCGGGTGCCGTCCACGATGAATTCGTACGGATACATATCCGGTTCAATCGGGCCTACGGTCACTTCCCACACACCCATGTCATTCTTTACCATGTCAATCTGACCGTCAGCAAACTGGCCACTCAACTTCACCTCCTTGGCGTTGGGAGCCATGTAGCGGAAAGTCACCTTTTTGTCGGCATGGACTTCGGGGGAAGAAGTGTTCGCCCAACGGCGGTTTCCACCCGGCTGAGCTGCTACAAACGAAGATGCAAGCAGCATTGCAAAAAATAAGATTCTCGTTCTCATATAAATAGTTTTTTATTAAATGGAATTTCTTACTTCAATTATATTAGACACAAATCTAACACTTAAATTTAATTTATACTGAAAAAAATATTGCATTTTTTCATAAGCGGATGATTATCTTTCAAATATATATCACTATTTTTGTAAATCATTCATACAAATATTTACAAACGATTTGCAATCATGAAAAAAAGACTGACAAGCATAATGATGGCACTGGCAGCATTGGCCATCGTAGGTACCTCGTGTAGCGAAACAAAGAAAGTGGCCCAGGAAGGGGAAATCATCGCCTTGCCCGACAATCCGAACCATCGCCCCATGCCGGCATCCTTGTTCACCAACGCATCCGACAGCCTCATTCAGGCACTCGGAGTAAGCGAAGGCATCCCCTCGGCATTGTGTGCTTACCTCTACGAGACCGACGGCAAGCAAATCTTGTTCGACTCGGGCAATGGAGTGGAAGACTCACAACTGCTCCCCTTGCTCGAAGCGAGAGGCATCACACCACAGGATGTCGACTTCATCTTCATCACCCACCTGCATGGCGACCACATCGGAGGTCTGCTGAAAGATGGAGAAGCCGTATTCTCAGAAGCCAAACTTTACATCAACAACCAAGAGCTGGAAGCCTGGAAAGCGATGCCCGAAGAAAGGAACGCCCAAGTACGCCAAATGATTCAAGCCTATGGAGAAAGACTCATTGCATTTGACGTGAAGGAAGCTTTGCCTTGCGAAATCCAGTCCATCGCCGCATACGGACACACCGAAGGGCATACCGTTTACCGCATCGGCGACAAGCTGATAGCCGGCGACATCATGCATGGAGTGGCACTTCAGATTGAAAATACCGACATTTGTGCCCGTTTCGACGGAAACTTGGAACAATCGGCACAGAGCCGCAAGGACCTCATCGAGTTTGCCAAGCGAGAAGGACTGGTCATGTATGGCATGCACTTCCCCGAGCCACACTACATCGACTTCAAGACAGAAAAGTAAGGATTCACCACAATGCACCCCTATCGACAGCCGATGTAAAAAGCAGGAAGAAAGTTGCAAGTGTAGCAGGTAGGGTTACACACCATTTCGCCCATACAGCATACCACAGAGCAGATTTTAGGCGCAACCCGCAACATGCAACTTTCATTGCAGCTGACAATAGTGAGGGGGACAACAATAGCATGGACACAGTAAGAACACCAGGTATATCTATTTTCATGCCGCTCCGAAGATTCCCCCGAAATTTGTATATTTGTAACGAAAAACAAGAAAAACACCCATGAGTCTGATTCTACTATTCAAGAAAATACAGCCCTATGTGAAGCCTTACAAGTGGCTGGTCGTACTGACACTCCTTTTGACCCTCGTCGGGTCATTCATCGCCCAGATCAATGCCGTAGTGCTCGACCGTACAGTCGATGCCATCAACGACCTCATCATGACGCACGATCTTGAATGGAAGAAAGCAGCCCACATATTGACCATCATCAGCATCATCTTGCTCGGAAAGGAAATATTGTCGGCCGTCATCACTTATGCCCAACACTATTTTGGCGAAAAGATGCGTATCAACGTATCCAAGGACCTTTCGCAAGCCGTCATCGACCACATGCTCACCTACCGCATGGCCTTCTTCGGAAGACAGGACAACGAAACAGGAAAATTGCAGACACGAATCGACCAAGGGGTAAGCAGCCTCTCGTCCACCGTACAGAATTTCTTCATCGACCTTCTGCCACTGTTCATGAGTGCCATCCTCGCACTGATTCTGATGTTCGCCGCCAACTTCTATGTCGGCCTCACCGCCCTTTTCATCGTACCTATTTACATTTGGATAACCATCCGACAAGCCAGAAGATTGCAAGGATGGCGAAGAAACATGCGACAATATCGTGAACAGAAAAGCCACGGTGTGATGAACATCATTGAAAGCATCAACGTCATCAAGTCATTCAATCGCGAAGAAATTGAAAGCGGGAAGCAATGGAAACTACAGACAGAATTCACTGACAACCAGATGCTTGTAAGAAAAACATCCTTCTACTTTGATGGATGGAAGAGCTTCATCCGCCAGACGGGTACCGTACTCATCATCATCCTTACCGCCTACCTGGTACTCATTGAATATCCAGGAATGACCATCGGAAAAATCATGTACCACGTCATGCTTTTCTCCAACGTAACCGCCCCTATCACCCAACTTCAGCGCATTTTTGACCAGATGAACGATGCATTGATTTATGCGGAAGGTTTCTTCGACATTCTGGAAGCCGATGGAGAACGTGAAGCATCGGGCAAATACCGGCCGGAAAGCGTGAAAGGAAATTTTGAAATCAGCAATGTTGACTTTACATATCCCAACGGCACCAAAGCGCTTCACAACATCAACATGCACATTGAAAGCGGAAAGATTACAGCTTTCGTTGGGCTTTCGGGTGCCGGAAAGTCAACCATCCTCAATCTGCTGGTCAAGTTCTATGACCCCGATTGCGGTTCCATCAAGTTGGACGGAGTGGATTTGAAGGAATACGATACACACTTCCTGCGCGATAACATCGGTATGGTGCTCCAAAAGAACCACATCTTTGACGGAAGTATAGAAGAAAACATCCGCTACGGACGTCCGGGAGCGACCAAGGAAGAGGTCGAAGAAGCCGCCAAGAAAGCCTACATCTATGACCAGATTATGAAATTGCCCAACGGCTTCCAATCAAGGGCCCAACAACTTTCCGGAGGCCAGCAACAACGAATCGCCATTGCACGTATGTTCCTCAAGAATCCTCCCATCATCTTCCTGGATGAGCCTACAGCCAGTCTTGATGCCATTGCTACAGAACAGATTAAGGCCAGCATCGATGCCATCAAAAAGAATCGTACGGTCATCATCATCTCGCATAGCATTTCACAAATCATTGATAGCGACATCATTTACGCTTTGAAAGAAGGACGAGTAGAACAAAGTGGTGACCCCGACTCACTTTACATGCAAGGAGGAGTGTACAAAGAGATTGTCGATGCATCGGCTCGAAGCCTCAACATCGACAAACTCGCACATACGCTTGACCAGAACGGGGACGGTACCCTATTCGACTAGAATCAGGATACAAGTCTCGTTATCCATATCCAAAATGGAGCGGCAACAACAAACAGCAAAATGCTGAATGCCAATGAAGAAGTACCCGTCCGTTCGTATAATTGATTTTGATTACCAATAATAATGCCCGAAAAAGCAGGTGGCAAGGCACCGGCCAAAACCATCATTTGAAGCTTGTCGGCCTCCATATGAAACATCATACCCAAAATGAGAAGGACAGCGGGCATAAGTATCAGCTTTTGAATGGCATTGTAAACCACTTCACCATCGAGTTGGAACTTCATGCCACTCAACGTAAGTCCAGCTGCAAAAACTGCCACACCTGAATTGGCTTTGGCTATCAATTCAAAATTGGGATCAAGAATCGTAGGAAACTTGATGCCTAACAGGACAAGGACTACTGCCAATAATGGTGCCCAACAAACTGGTTCTTTCAATGCATCAAGCACCGGATTTCCCTTCTGGGAACCATCCGAAGAAGCATTTCCTTTTCCATTATTAAGTAAAGCCAATCCAATAGGAATGTTAATGGCATTCACTACAATGGAAACAATGGCTACGACCAGACCCGTAGTGGCCGTTGCTCCATAAATAGGTTCAAGTACTGCAAATCCTAGAAAGCCGATTGTGGGCGATCCAGCAATAAGGGCACATACGGCCGCTTCACTTTTAGTATGCTTGAAGAATTTATAACAAGAGAAATACGACCAAAGAAACAGAGCCGTAATCACCACAAAACTGATAATCGTCAGTTTCAAGTCATCAAAGAGCATCTGTCTGTCCGCTTTCACAATCGAAACGAACAATGCAGCCGGCAAAGCATACGTCAACACCAACTTGTTCAATATCTTTGAATCAGAAGTACTGAACACACCTCTTTTTCCTGCGGCATAGCCCAAGAACATGATGACAAAAATCGGAAGAATATCTTTTATCAGAATTTCAATCATAATCTTTTCATTTTATAGAAGAATGAGGATTGAGATTACCTATATGACCACTTTCAAGTCCCACAGAAGGATCAATGACACAATTGATAAGCGTTGGGCGCTTAGAAGCAAGTGCTGCACAAAGAGCCTCTTCAAGTTCAACAGTTTTCGTTGCATTGAAGGCAACACCGCCAAACGCTTCAATCATTCGGTCGTAACGGGCTCCAGGAGTTAAAGTTGTGGGAGAAGGATCAGCTCCTCCACCTTGATTCACTCCATCACCACGATATATACCATCATTATTGAACACAATAACTGTTACGGGTAGCTTATATCGACAAATGGTTTCAATATCCATACCACTGAATCCAAAAGCACTATCCCCTTCAATGGCCAACACTTGTTTTCCACTGGTTACGGCAGCACCGATGCTATATCCCATACCGATACCCATCACCCCCCAAGTTCCTGTATCTAATCGTAAACGGGGATGATACATATTGATAATGTTACGGGTATTATCCAATGTATTGGCTCCTTCATTTACAATATATACATCCTTGTGACTACTCATTACATCACTGATTACCTTGAGTGCATTAAAGTAGTTCATGGGAGATGTAGGCTTGTTCAATTTGATTCGCATTTTGTCAGCATTCACCTTCTTGACTTCATCAATCATCCTCCTCCATTCTTGGCTACAAGAAATCTCAAACGGTTCCATTTTACAAATCATTTTATCGATGGACGAAGCAATATCACCCACAACCGGTGCATCAATCGGGCGGTTGCTGTCCATTTCTTCCGCACAAATATCAAGCTGTATAAACTTGGCATCAGGATTCCACTTCTTCCCCTTTCCATGATTCAGCAGCCAATTCAATCGGGCACCAATCAACATAACGACATCAGCCTGACTTAAGACAAGGCTTCGAGCGGATGCTGCACATTGTGGATGGTCATCAGGGAGCAAACCTTTAGCCATGGACATCGGTAAATAAGGAATACCCGATTTCTCGATGAATTCTTTGATTGCCTCATCCGCTTGCGCATAAGCGGCACCTTTACCCAAAATAATCAGTGGTTTACGAGCGTTGGAAAGAAGTTTCAAAGCACGATTGACGGAAGTTGAGGATGGAGAAAGTACGGGAGAAGGGTCAATGGGAGTAAAAATCGAAGCCTGAGCCTCAGCCATATCCATCGTCATACTCAACATTTCGGTCGTAATATCAAGATATACCCCACCCGGTCTTCCAGATAGAGAAGCACGAATCGCTCTGGCAAGTCCAATAGCAATATCTTCAGGTCTATTGATGCGATAAGCAGCTTTACAAAATGGCTTGGCAATATTCATTTGATCGAGTCCTTCGTAATCACCTTGCTGCAAATCGATAATATTCCGATTACTAGAGCCACTAATCTGTATCATCGGGAAACCATTAACAGTGGCTTCAGCCAATGCCACAAGCCCATTAAGAAAGCCCGGAGCAGATACCGTCAAACAAACACCTGGTTTCTTTGTAAGAAATCCTGTAATAGCTGCAGCATGACCGGCAGATTGCTCATGACGAAAACCAATATATCGAATACCAGACGCTTGGGCATGACGAGCCAAATCTGTTACAGGAATACCTACTACGCCATAAATGGTTTTAACCCCATTAGCCTTCAATGCATCTACCATCAGATGCATGCCATCAGTAAGTCCTGCATTATGATTATCTGTAATTGAATCCATAAACAAATGAAATGATGTTAATAAGATTTACTTGCATACTACATGCTTGCTTCGGAGTGCTTGAATTTCATCATCCGTATAGCCCACTTCCTTCAACACTTGATCTGTATGTTCACCCAATAAAGGAGCTGCTTTAATCTGAGGAGTAAAACTTGAAAATTTGGGAGGACAACCAACGGTAAGGAACTTACCACGTTTAGGTTGATCCACTTCAACAATGGTTCCGCATTTGCGAAGTGACTCATCATTTTCAATTTCTTTCATGCTTAATACCGGTCCACAAGGCACGCCAAGTTTGCCAAGTGTTTCAACAATTTCATTCTTATCATGCTGCATCGTATAAGCTTCAACCGCATCATAGATTTCTTGTTTCACTTCATAACGGGCTTCAGGCGTATTGTACTTAGGATCATCAATCCATTCGGGATGACCAATGGCACGAGCTGCAGCAGCAAATGGCTTCGGTTCATTCTGAAGAACAATATAAACGAAGGCATTCGAGTCTTTCTCCCAACCTTTACAACGATAACACCATCCCATCACTTGGCCTCCTTCCACATTTCCCGCACGAGGAATCGTATCTCCAAACTTTTCTTTAGGGTATTGTGGAAGATGTTTCAAAACTCCCGTATGTTCCAATATCAATTGGTCTCTCAACTTAATACGACACAAATTGATAACTGCATCCTGCATCGATTGTTGTACGAAGCATCCTTCACCCGTCTTTTCGCGTTGCATTAAAGCCGCCAAAAGCCCGATAAGCAAGTGCATACCAGTATTGCTATCACCCAATGCTGCTCCACTCTGAGTAGGGACATTATATCTACCTTCCCACCAACCAGTTGTTGCTGCCGCCCCTCCGGCACATTGTGCTACAGGTTCAAAAGCCTTCACACTTGCAAATGGGGAGTCATCATTAAATCCCTTAATGGTTCCATAAATAATACGAGGATTGATTTTATGAACCTCCTCCCATGAGAATCCGAGTTTGTCAACAGCTCCCGGATGTAGATTTTCAACGAAAATATCCGCTGTTTTAAGTAATCGGGTAAGAACTTCCTTCCCTTCAGGTGACTTCATATCCAATTCAATGGAACGTTTGTTACAGTTCAATTGAAGAAAATACAAACCATCCAAACCCGGATAGTCAAGAAGTTCGGTACGTGTCGGATCGCCCGTACCCGTCTTTTCTATTTTAATGACATCGGCTCCAAGCCATGCTAACATTTGTGTACATGAAGGACCCGATTGTACTTGGGTCCAATCTATCACTCTAATTCCTTCTAAAGGTGCTGTCATAGTAAAACCTCCTTGTTGATTAATTATTACAGCACAAAAACAAGGCTCAAATAAAAGATGTTCGACATTTAGGAAGAATAAAGAAAAAGCATCAAGCATTAACAGGGCATTACCTTTTCCACATGTGGAAGAGCAAATTAGACGACACATTATGACTAATCAGATGCATATTTAAAGTGAACTCGATATAAGTTTAATCATAATAAAAAAACTATTCAAAAACATCCTTCAAATGAATCAGACGACTATAACTTTCTGATTCACAATGCCAATCCCTGACTTTTTTGGCTGAATAATTGGTTTTGAAAAAATCAGGAAACGACAAGTGAAAGGATAGAGAGGCGAGTTATGATGGATATCTCTATGCTTTGCATCCAATAAAGCATAGCTTTCTGTTGGATAAAGCATTGCTTTCTGACTATCAACCTGATTATTTTGAAAGACAAAAATCAGGGAAAAAAGTCAGGAATTGACATTGTGAATCAACGCATTAGATGCAACTGATTCATTTGACAGATGTTTTTGCAACTTGAAAATTATATCGAACTCACGTTATTTACAACTAATATCTCGTTGTTTACAGATAGTGATATATACAACAATTATCCTCCACTACCGGGTATTTCCCAATCGTGGAGGATAATCATGGATTAATATCATAACCCTAATTCATATAAAAAAGAAGGGTCATCATTTTGACACCCTTCTTTTCTACCCTAATATATGTCTCGCATTACATCGGACCACCAGGACCTCTTCTGCGCATTTCTTCTTGCATCTTGTCGAACTTAACCTTTTGTTCGTCGTTCAGAACAGCCTTGATCTTCTTGTTCATTTCTTCGAACTTCTTAATCATTTCTTCAGGACCGCCCATGTTTTCGAAACCTCCCTTGAACATATCAAGATAGATAGTCTTGATCTTTCCTTCTTGTTCTTCATTCAAATCCAACTGTTCATCCATACGTTGAACACTCATCTTTGCCATTTCTTCAGGATCGAAGTTTCCGAAACCTCCTTGAGCGTTAGCTGACAAAACGCCTGACAATGCTACAAGAGCACAAATAAATAATTTTTTCATACTAATTTAAATTTAATAATAAGTGAATAATAAGTTCTTAAATAAAAATGTTATCCTGCAATCTCTATTATTAAGACCTGCAGGATAACACAATGTTTAAAATAGTATGAAAAAAAATCAATCGGGTAGCTTAACTTTTTCTGGTTCTTGCTCTTGAAATGACTTAAAATCAGGAATTACATTACCTTCCAGATCGTCTATAAAATCTGTATTACATCCCAATCTTCTGGCTTCTTCTGCATAAGCACGAAGTGCTGCCTGCGCACATTTATCCGTTCCCGTCAATACAAAAACAGGAATTTCATTCAATACACATCTGTTAAGCAATTTCCGTTGGTCTTTAGTTGCGGCCATATCTTTCCTTTTATTTCAGACAATCCAAATTTTTTTGATTCAAAGGCTGCTTACCTTCTGCAGTATAAAGATAATCAATACGTTTAGCATATGCCTTTTCAATCTTACCACGTACCATTTTCATCGTACTGTTAATCATCTGATTCTGTTCTGTGAAAGGTTCAGGCAATACTGCAAAAGTACTTGGCAACCATCGTTCGGGGAACATTCCTTCAAAATCACCACCCTTCTTGTATTTATTCAGTTCTTTTTCCAACTTCTTCAAAGCGTCCTTACGACCTTCTTCAGTTTCAAGATTGTATCCCTTACGCTTCAGATTATCCTTGTTAGGTACAATCAAAGCAATGGTATATGGTGATTGATTATTATAAAGCATTACCTGATCAATATACTTTGATTGGCCAACAAATGCTTCTTCAATACCTTCGGGGCTATACTTTTCACCATCACTTGAGATAAGAAGACTCTTAAATCTTCCCTTTACATAAAGCAATCCTTCCTTGGACATATAGCCCAAGTCACCGGTATACAACCATCCGTCTTTTACAGTTTCTGCTGTAGATTCAGGGTTCTTCCAATAACCAGCCATCACATTTTCACCCTTCACCACAATTTCACCCATTTCGCCCAATGGAAGTTCCTTACCTTCGCTATCACAAATCTTAAGTTCAAGCGGTTTCACCAACTTACCACTTGAACCGAATCGATACATTTCCGGTCCATTGGATGAAAGCACAGGTGTAGCTTCAGACAATCCATATCCTTGATACATTGGGATACCAATACCTACATAGAACTTTTGCAAATTCTTGTCAAGCAAAGCACCTCCACCAATGAAGAACTTGAGTTCGCCACCGAAATTCTCACGCACTTTGGAGAAAATTATCTTGTCGAACAATGCTACCAACGGCTTAAGCAAATAACGCCATCCTTTAAAGTCAAGATTACTATCACCATAATATATCTGACGAACTTTCATGCCGAAATTGAACAACTTAACTGTATTCTTGCCCTTGGCACGGATTCCTTGTTCAATATTCTTCTTGAAAGTCTTGGCCAATGCCGGTACGGAAAGGATAAAGTGAGGTCTCACTTCCTTTATGTTCAAAGGTATGTTCTTGAGTGATTCGAGGGGAGTACGTCCTACTTGTACGGTTGCTGCCGTAGCACCTCTTGACATCATGATGTAGAAACCTACCACATGTGCAAAACAATGGTCGAGAGGAAGAATAATGAGTGTACGCCAATTCTGGTCAATATTCACCAAAGTCAATGCTTGTTCAACATTCGATGTGTAATTACGGTGAGTAAGAACAACTCCCTTAGGGTCGGCAGTTGTACCACTTGTATAAGTAATGGTAGCTATATCGTCATTTTGAATGCTATTCGGAACTCTCAAGAACTCTTCCAATGCATGGTTGTCCAAGTATTCATCACCCATTTTCTGAACTTCAGCCAATGAAATTTCCTTGTCTTCGTAATGATCCTGTTCATCTAATACAATGACCTTTTGTACATCAGTCAATTTATCCTTTATCAAACGAATCTTCTTCAATTGGGTGCCTGACACCATGATGAACTTCACATCGCCATGAATAAGACGGAAAAGCAAGTCATTGCTCTCTTCAAGTTTGATGGACAAAGGCACATTGACAGCACCTGCATAAAACATGGACAATTCACCAATGACCCACATATTGCGACCTTCACTGAGCAATGCCATATTATCGCCTTTCTTCACGCCCAATGCCTGAAGACCAGCTCCTAATTGATAAACTTTTTCTTTTACTTCCGTGTAAGTAGTAGGTTCAAACACTTTGCCGGTCTTTTCCAACAAGAATGTATTGTTGGGATAAAGTCTTACCGACTCTTCAAATAAATCTACTAATGTCTTTTTCATTTTCCAATCTTATTAAATACGGATGCAAATTTACTAAAAATCCGTGAATTATCCATATAAAACCTTATATAAGAAAAGGTAGACGCATCATACGACACGCCTACCTTATCTCTATATACATTCACTTATTAAATCAAAGCATAAAGCATGAAGAGCCAATGTGCTACAAGAGCAGCAACCAAACCACCAAATGTGTGAGCCAAGATTGCCTTTGATGTCAATTCACGATAGCCCAAAGAATCGAGCATCGCTGTATGAGTACTCAAATAACCGCTCCAGCACATACCGATAGCTGTAAATACGGCAATGGCATTACCATCAATCCATCCTTCAGCTGCAAAACTTGGTATCAAGCCCAATGCTGCACCAACAGCACCCAAAGCTGTAATAGGGAATGCAATCAAATGAGGATCTTGGAAACCAAACAACCATTCAAACACAATATTCACCTTGCTGGCCAACCATGGCAACAATTCAACACCTTCATAAGCTGCACCATTATAAGTGCCATCAGAAGGACCGAATGTCATAATCATAACGAATGTAGAAATCAACAATACACCCGGAATGATAGCCATACCTACATCAACACCAGTCTTACCACCGTCAAGCAAAGCGTTCAAGATGCGTGAGAACATTCTTCTGTCTTCTTCCACTTCTTCCTCTCCAATATTTCCTGCCACTCTTTCAGCAGCATTTTCTTCCAGATATGCAGGGAATGCCTTTACGACGAAACGTTGCATCAAACGTGTAGAAACAATACATCCACAAAATGCACCAATCAATCCGAGGAACGGTTCAACGAAATAGCCTTGACCCATCATGAAAACGATAACAATCAAGCCCATACCGAAGGCTGTACCGAAATTGGTCAACGAAATGAACTGGTATTTCTTGAAATAACCACTGAAACGCTTGTCCTTTGACAAGGAAATAATGGCTGGATTGTCAGACAAGAATGTCATGACCGCACCCAAAGAAGCCACACCCGGAAGGTTGAACAAAGGACGCATCAAAGGACGCAACAATTTTTCCAACAAAGACACTACGCCGAATTCCATAAAGATTTTACCAATGGCACCTGTAATGACACAAATAGCCATCAAGTAGAAACAAGTATTCAGCAAAAGATCATGCGAGGTGTTCATGATGGTGTTCAACATTTCGGGAACACCCATAACAGAGCCTATATAGGCAAACATACCGAACACGATGACCAGACAAGGGATTCCGGTCGGAATAAACTTCCAAATGTTAAAATTCTTCTTGCTCATAGTTATTTAAAGATTTGATTTGTTAACGAAAGAAGGTCAATTTTCCATTTCACGCCTACGTCGAAAATGGTTTGGTCATTCAACAAAGCACCTGCTTCATTGGCATTGTCGCCAGTCGTATAGCAACCGAATGCGTGGAAACGAAGGTTACGGTTACCCTTCAACGGATAATATTCCAAACCTGCACCAATGCGAGTCAATTCGGTTCCTGACATGACACAGAAATCACCTGGACGATTGGTGTTGTTCACATCGTAAGTTACTTTACCATAGACATTCAATTTGTCGTTTACCATATAGGACAATTCACCCATCACCGAACAATCTTTCAGGAAGAATGCCTGATTGTCGGTAGCACGATTCATGAAGTCAAGCTGGAGTTTGGCATTTCCCATCTTGAATTCATTGCCCAATGCTATATAATAAATGTACTTACCCGATGTGTATTCCTGCAAATTGACCGACCAAATGGTGTTGAACCAACCATGAGAACCATACCACATCAAGTTATAGGCATACAAGTCTTCATTATTATAATTGAAGGGACTTTCGCAAATCTGAGCCATGAACGAATCGTTGCCATCATTGGTGGTATAGGTTGTACTTACACCAAACTGATAACAAGGAATATTGTTCCAATATTCAGAGCAGAAATAAAGGTCAATCGGAGCACGGTCGTATTCATATCCACCGATACCTACCACTTGCTTTCCTCCCGAGAACTTCCAGTTATCATTCGCCTTGTAGGTAAGATATACCCAGTCGGTGGCATCAAAGAAACTCTGGTCGGCATGCGCCTTGTTCAAACGCTGACGATAGGAATACGAAAAATGTTTGTTGATTTCTCCGTTCAGGATAATATTCATATACTTTCCCTTGAAACCGGAGTTGGCTTTCAATGCATCGCCGTCCAAGTACTCGCGCTGATAGTCAAATCGTACTTCAGCCTGAAGGTTGACCAACTTACTTTCCTGGGCACAAACACACGATGCACCAACTGCCATAAGCAGCGTACAGATGATTTTTTTCATATCGTTCTTGACGAAGTTAGATTTATGTTTTAAAAACATGCAAATGTAAGACTTTTAAATGGATAAATCAAAAAACTTCTTGACCATTTATATAATTTTTATTATTTTCGCCAGAAACATCTAATATACATGCCATGAACACAAGAAAATTGCTTACAACAGCCCTGATAGCCATTTCTATGGGGTTGAATGCCAAGGTAAAGCCATCGGCTCTGATTGGCGACAGTATGATTCTCCAGCAACAGACAGAAGTGAATCTTTGGGGAGAAGCATCGCCCGATGCAAGCATCGTGGTCACTCCCTCATGGGATGGCCAATCCTACACCTGCAAAGCCGACAAGAAGGGGCAATGGATACTGAAAGTCAAGACACCCGAAGGGGGATATACGCCCTATGAGATTACCATAGACGACGGAGAAAAACTGACGTTGAAGAATATACTCATCGGCGAAGTATGGCTTGCATCCGGACAAAGCAACATGGAAATGCCATTGAAAGGATTCGGAGGATGCTGCATCATGAACGGGATGGAAGAAATAGCCTATTCGGCTGAGAACAAGGGGGTGCGTATGTTTACCGTACCCAAACGCCAGACGTACGAAGTGCAGACGAATTGTGAAGGGCAATGGAACATAGCCTCCCCTTCGACTTCGGGCGACTTCAGCGCCACCGCCTACCACTTTGCCACTTCTTTGAGCCGAGTGCTCCAACTTCCCGTCGGAATAGTCAGTTGTGCCTATGGGGGTGCAACGGTGGAAAGCTGGATGCCAAAGGAAATCCTACAGAACTACAAGGATATCCCGCTCGACAAGGAAGGACTTGAAAAATGGCTGGAATGGGAACGCCCGTTGTTGAAATACAACGCCATGCTCTATCCGGTAAAGAACTACACCATCAAAGGATTCATCTGGTATCAGGGAGAATCCAACGTCAGAAGATACGAAACCTACACCGAACGCTTTGCCACCATGGTGCAACATTGGCGCGAACTATGGGGACAAGGAGAACTCCCCTTCTACTACGTCGAGATTGCTCCATATGACTATGACAATCCGGCCGAAGACGAAAAGTCCGCCTTCCTGCGCGAAGCGCAATTCAAGGCACAAAGTGTCATACCTAACAGCTTCATGGTGTGTACCAACGACCTGGTGGAACCCTTCGAACGCATGAACATCCACCCCAGAAACAAGACGGACGTAGGCCGCCGACTGAGTTTTGCCGCCCTGAATCTGACATACGGACAGAAACAATTCTTCATCCACGGACCGCAATACAAGAGCCACCGCATAGATGGAGACAAAATATACGTTTCATTCGACCACATTGAAATGGGGCTTTGCCGGAACATCGACCTGCAAGGATTCGAAATAGCAGGAGAAAACAAGGTGTTCTATCCGGCCGAACAAGTGACCCTTCAATGGCAAACCAATGAAGTGGTTATCCGCTCGTCGAAAGTGCTCCAACCCGTAGCCGTACGCTATTGTTTCCATGACTTCCAGGTAGGAACCCTCATCGGTGGATTTGAATTGCCCGCCATCCCCTTCCGCACAGACAACTGGTAAGGTGAAAATAAAGAACTGAGCACCTTTCAAGTAGAAGAAGATGTGTCATGAATATATTTTAGGCACGGATTACACGGATTTCACGGATAAATATGATGTAAGTTATATTTAAAACCGTGTTAATCCGTGCAATCCGCGCCTAAAAAAGTGGATGCGCATTTTAACACATACACTATTTTTTATATATAAAGCATAGTTTTACCACGAACAAAACATAGCTTTATCATTCGTAAAACATAGGTTTACCAACAGTAGGACGGTAAAGGTATCATTCAAAATAATAGAGGAAAATGGCGATACCTTCCAAAGCCGGCTTCCGTTGGTCCTTGATTTCGATGGTGAACTTGATTTCGGCCTTTGCCACACCACGCAGGTTCTGAAGGTTCTGCAAGGTAGTTTTCAGACGAATGCTTTGTCCTGACAATACCGCCTGACCGAATTTCATCTTGTCCATGCCATAGTTAATCATCATTTTCAGATTGTTCACTTCAATAATCTGATTCCACATATGCGGAAGCATGGACAAAGTGAGATAGCCATGTGCAATGGTGGTCTTGAAGGGACTTTCAACTTTTGCCTTTTCAGTGTCCACATGAATCCATTGATGATCCAGGGTTGCATCAGCAAACATATTGATACGTTCCTGGTTTAATTCCACATAATCAGAAACGCCCAGTTCCTGTCCTACATACTTCTCAAACTCCTCGTAGGAGTTAATCACTAATTTCGCCATATATTTGAAGTTTATTTGAAAAAATGCACAAAAGTAATAAAAAAGTGCAATAGCGCGTCATACTCCCTTCAAATATTGCAAGGGAAACCAACGGATATCGACATAATAAAACGAAAAAACGTCAAGAGGTTTTTCAAAAACAAGAAGACGTTTTGACATAAAAAGCAAGAAACCGGAAATCGCGGAAATTGCAAAGTTGCAAGTTGCAAGTTGCGCAATTTTGGAAGGTTGGTTGCGCATCTGAAAACGCAACCTGCAACCCGCAACTTTTATTGATTTTGATTTTTCTTGGTGTGCTTCCGTAATCTAATCTACTGTATATTATATATTTATATGTACCACGATGCCGAGATACTTGCCGAGCACGGCAAGCTTTTTCTGCAAGGGAGTTTGGGTATCACTCTCGCCGTTTAGAAGGTCGGCGATCTTACCCATCTCC
>JAFVTL010000028.1 GCA_017503235.1 Bacteroidaceae bacterium
ATAAAAGCGATATGAAAGTAATAATTACTATCACAGAATCAGCTTTGCCAATAGCAAGAACGATTCAAAGAGAGTGGCTGGATGCCGAAGTGGTCAGAATGTCGGATAAAACATTTCTCACGGAACATTGGAAAGAATTGGAGTGTGTGGTTTTTGTCGGTGCTATGGGTATCTGCGTTCGAACCATTGCTCCATTATTGAATGATAAATACACTGATCCTGCTGTTATTTGTGTAGACAGTACAGGAAAGTACGTGATTCCCGTTGTATCCGGACACATTGGAGGAGCAAATGATTATAGTAAACGTATTGCTGCGATTTTGGGAGGAGAGGCTATCATCACTACACAAAGTGATAACCTTGGTCTATGGGCAATAGATACATTTGCCCAAAAGTATGGATGGCAAACTGAGGTTGACCATACCCGAATGAATTTGTTTGTCTATCAGTTTGTGGAAAAGAAGCCGACAGCTTTATTGCTTGAAATTAGGGATGAGGGTACTGATTATCTGGAACGGACTAAACCCAACCATGTGAAAGTATTCTATCATTTGGAGGACATTCCACAGGATGAGTTTGAATTGATTATCTCCGTTACTTATCGAAACTTCCCATTGGATGCATTCCAAAAACCTCATTTATGTTTTTATGCTCCTGTACTTCATTTAGGATTCGGATGTAGGAAACAGTGTAAGCCGGATGGTATTGTTAACTATATCCATCAAGTAATGTTGGATAAGGGTATACATCCATTGTCATTGTTTTCTATCAGTTCCATTGAATTAAAAAAAGATGAGCCTTTGTGGGAATCCTTCATGAACAAAGGTAATAATTATGAGAAACATGTTTACACCATCGATACCTTGTCCGACATAGAAGTACCCAATCCATCGGAGAAGGCTATGGAAGTAACAGGCATTTATGGAGTAGCAGAGGCTTGTGCATTGAAAAGCAGTCAAGAGGGTATGATGCTGATAGAAAAGCATAAAGGTCAATTGACCGAAGGAAACCACTTTACGTTTGCTGTTTGTTTGGATAGGAAGTCATGTAGGGAAGGGCATATCGAGATAGTGGGTGCTGGACCGGGCGATCCGGAACTGGTTTCTGTTCGTGGAAAACACTTCCTTCAACAAGCAGACTTGATACTTTATGCCGGTAGTCTGGTTCCTGTGGAACTGACTCATTATGCCAAGAGTGGAGCGGTGGTACGTAGTTCGGCATCGATGACATTGGAAGAACAATTCGCTTTGATGAAAGAATTCTATGACCGTGGTTTGTTGGTGGTACGTCTTCATACAGGTGATCCTTGTATTTATGGAGCTATACAGGAACAAATGGCTTTCTTCGACCAATACAGAATGAGCTATCATATTACACCGGGTATTTCGTCGTTCCAAGCGGCTGCTGCTGCTCTTCGTTCTCAATTTACCATCCCAGAGAAGGTACAAACCATCATTCTGACCAGAGGAGAAGGACGTACTCCGATGCCGGAAAAAGAACAATTGCATAAGTTGGCACAATCTCAAAGTACCATGTGTATTTATTTGAGTGCCGGTATTGTAGAACAAGTACAAAGTGAATTGTTGCAGGTTTATCCACCGGAAACACCTGTTGCAGCTTGTTATAAACTGACTTGGAAGGAAGAACGGATTTATAGAGGCCAGTTGAAAGATTTGGCTCGGATTGTTCGGGAAAATAATTTGACATTGACTACTTTATTGGTTGTTGGTGAAGCCATTGATAATCGAAAAGGGTTGTCCCGATTGTATTCACATCAGTTCAAGCATTTGTTCAGATCATGATACTGATATTAGGAGGAACGACAGAAGGAAGAATGGCCGTTAAGGTAGCCGATGAAGCTGGTTCGCTTTATTATTATGCTACCCGCGGAAGTTTGCAACAAATTGTTTGCAAGCATGGCATTCATGTAACGGGAGGTATGAACTTGCCATGCATGATTGATTTTTGTCGTTCCCATTCCATTCGCTTACTGGTTGATGCAGCCCATCCGTTTGCGATGGAACTTCATCGGACGGTTGCTGCTGCTTCGGAAGCATTACAGCTTCCGGTGGTTCGAGTAGAGCGGACGTATCCTGAGTACACGACCGATTTAATTTGGTGTGACGATTATGAGGATGCAATGAAGAAGTTGAAAGAGTCGGGTATTACCCGTTTGTTGGCTTTGACCGGAGTACAGACCATTGGTAAGCTTCAAGATTATTGGAAAGAAAATACTTGTTGGTTTCGCATTTTGCGTAGGGAAGAGTCATTGGTTATCGCACGTTCCCAAGGCTTTGATGAACAGAATATCGTTTATTATGAAGAAGAAGGTGAAGAAGAACTGATTAGTCGTCTCCAACCTCAAGCTATTTTGACCAAGGAAAGCGGTGACTCAGGAGGATTCTCACAGAAAGTAGAGGCAGCCAGAAAGTATAACCTTCCCGTATATGTTGTTAAGCGGCCGGAACTACCTAGACATTTTGTTTGTGTTACAGGAGAACATGGTTTACGGAAGCAGATTGAAACACATGCCTCGGGCTTCTTCTCATTACGAAGTGGCTTTACAACCGGTGCATGTGCTACTGCAGCCAGTAAGGCGGCATTATTGGCTTTATTGGGTCATGGAACTTCTAAATCGGTATCCATTCGTTTTCCAAATGGTGAAGAACTTTCTTTACCAATAGCAACGATTGAAATGGACGGGGATTCTGCTACAGCTACAGTAGTGAAAGATGCAGGTGATGATCCGGATGTTACCCATGGTCAATCGATTGTTTCTACTGTTTGTTTCTGTTCCCATCCGGGGATTCATTTCTTACAGGGTGAAGGAGTAGGAGTGGTTACTTTGCCGGGATTAGGATTGGAAGTTGGAGAACCGGCTATCAATCGGGTTCCTAGGCAAATGATGATACAAGAATTGTCGTCACTCTATAAAGGTGGATTGGAAGTGACTATTTCCGTACCGGGAGGCCGTGAATTGGCCCAACGTACTTTTAATCCCAAATTGGGAATTATAGATGGTATTTCCATCATTGGTACTTCTGGAATTGTTCGTCCTTTCTCTTCCGAAGCTTTTGTTGAGGCTATCCGTCGAGAAGTGGAAGTCTGTAAAGCGGTGGGCTGTGACCATTTGGTTATCAATTCGGGAGCTAGAAGTGAACGCTTCTTGAAAGCAGAATTTCCTGAACTCCCCATGCAAGCTTTTGTACATTTCGGAAACTTTATAGGAGAAACTTTACGGATTGCTGATGAAGTGGGAATGAAAGAAGTTACTCTAGGTATTATGGTAGGAAAAGCAGTCAAGTTAGCAGAAGGACATTTGGATACGCATAGTAAGAAAGTTGTCATGAATAAACGTTTTTTGAAGCAAGTGGCTGTGGAGGCAGAATGTTCCAATGAGATACAGTCGGTCATCGATGGATTGACATTGGCAAGAGAACTTTGGAATCAACTTTCTTCGGATGATGCTTTCCTTTTCTTTTCTAAATTGATGGAGAAATGTTATCTGCATTGTCGTCCTCTTTTACCTAAAGGAAAGCTGACTATTCGATTGATGGACGAAGAAGGAAGAATTTTTAATTAGGACTGATATGAGACGAATATATACACGTACAGGGGATAAAGGAATGACTGGCATACATGGAGGCACACGTGTTCCTAAAGACGATATCCGTATCGAAGCCAATGGTTGTTTGGATGAACTGAATACCATTATTGGCATAATAAGATCGATGTTGCCTACCGCGCATGAATGGCAAACTTTATTGTATGACATTCAGAAGAATTTAATGGTAGTGATGAGTCATGTTGCCACACCGTCAGCTATCCGTGAGCAGAATCCCAATGAATTGCCAACTGATATGGTGGATGATTGTGAACAAACGATAGATGTCTTCACTTCCCAAATGGAAGACAATCATCATTTTATTCTTCCTGGAGGAACACCTTTAGCTGCACAATTACATTTTGCGCGTGTGGTAAGTCGTCGTGCCGAACGACGTTTGTGGACATTGAATCGACAAGATGAACTTCCTCCGTTGATATTACAATACATCAATCGATTGTCAGACTTATTCTTTGTTATGGCCCGTTATGATGTGTGGAAACAGCAATGGCCGGAAGAACGTTGGCAAGCTTTTACTTATAAACGAAAATTATGAAAGGAAAGAAATACTTACATCCCATTATGTTTGCCGGGACAGGAAGTGATGTTGGCAAGAGCATTGTTGCAGCAGCTTTTTGCCGTATCTTCAAGCAAGACGGCTATGCTCCAGCTCCGTTCAAGGCACAGAACATGGCGCTCAATTCGTATGCTACTCCTGAAGGCTTGGAAATAGGTCGAGCACAGGCGGTGCAAGCCGAAGCGGCGGGTGTGCCATGCCATACGGATATGAATCCTTTGCTTTTGAAACCGCAGAGCGACCATACTTCGCAAGTGGTACTGAATGGCAAACCTATTGGTAATCGGAATGCGTATGATTATTTCCGCAAGGAGGGACGGGAAGAGTTGCGAAAGGAAGTGTATGCTGCATTCGATCGACTCTCGGCACGTTATAATCCGGTTGTTATGGAAGGTGCAGGTAGTTTGGCTGAAATTAATCTTCGGGAAACCGATTTAGTGAATATGCCCATGGCCATGCACGCTAAGGCGGACGTCATTTTGGTAGGAGATATTGATCGTGGAGGTGTATTTGCCAGTGTGTATGGTTCGTTGATGTTGCTTACACCCGAAGAACGAAAACGGGTAAAGGGAATTTTAATCAACAAATTCCGAGGTGATATTCGTTTGTTTGAACCGGGAATCAAGATGTTGGAAGACCTGTGTGGTATCCCTGTTTTGGGAGTAATACCCTATTATAAAGATATTCACATTGAAGAAGAAGATTCTGTGGCTTTGGCTAGTAAAGCAGTTCAGGCGCAACAAGGAAAGGTGAATGTAGCAGTGGTACTTCTGCGGCATCTTAGTAACTTCACAGACTTCAATGTGTTGGAGAGGGATTCAAGGATACATTTGTTCTATACCAACAATGTGGATGAGTTGGCTAAAGCTGATATCATTCTTTTGCCAGGCAGCAAGAGTACCATAGACGATTTATACGAACTGCGACGGAATGGAGTGGCACAGGCTATACTCCGTGCACATCGGAATGGAGCGACGGTTATGGGAATTTGTGGCGGTTATCAGATGATGGGGCAACAGATACTCGATCCTGACCATGTGGAAGGTGAATGGGAGGCTTTGCCGGGATTGGGACTTCTGCCGACGGTCACTCGTATGAGTGGTGAAAAGGTGACTCGACAGGTAAAGTTCCATATCTATGAAGATTCGACGGAAATATTGGACGGTTATGAAATCCACATGGGGATAACGACACCGGTGGAGGGAGAAACGATGCAACCATTGAATCAAATGGAGAACGGGGAATGGGACGGTTGTTGGGTAAGTGATACTTGCATGGGTTCCTATATTCATGGCATTTTGGACAATCCTTCGTTTATCGATTTTCTATTAAGACCACATGCCCACAAACTGACCCAACAAACAACTGTTTTTGACTATCAACAATTTAAGGAACTGCAATACGACAAGCTAGCTGACCATGTGCGGATGCATGTCAATCTACCGCTTGTCTATCAAATACTGACAGAAGAACATGATTAAAGGACATGGCGATGATGCCTATCAATATGGTCGCCCTATAACGGCGAATTTCAGTTCGAATGTATTCGGACGGGTGGACCTCAGTGGACTGAAAAAACATTTGTGTGCTTGTATGGACGAGATAGGTAGCTATCCCGAACCGGAGCCGTACACGTTGGAAGCTGGACTTGCCAAAAAACATCGCTTGCAATCGGAAGAGGTGTGTGTGACGAATGGAGCCACAGAAGCCATTTATTTGATTGCGCAAACGTTTCGCGGAACAAATACGGCTATCTTTCAGCCTACATTCAGTGAATATGCTGATGCTTGTAGGATGCATGGACATCGGGTAACCGCATTGTTTATGTTGCCTACTGAAAAAGAACATTATCGGTTGCCTTCGGACATCCGTATGCTATGGTTGTGTAATCCCAATAACCCGACAGGGTGGGTGGTCAAGAAGGAAGTGTTGACAGCATTGATAGAACAGAATCCGAACGTTTGTTTTGTCATTGACCAGTCGTATGAATTTTTCACTATGAGTCCGTTGTTTACAGCATCGGAAGCTGTATCTTTTCCTAATGTATTGTTGCTTCACTCCATGACCAAACGGTATGCTATGCCTGGTTTGCGTCTAGGGTATGTAACAGGATGCATCGGTTTGCTTGGCAGACTCCGTACGAACCGGATGCCTTGGTCGGTCAATCAATTGGCTATTCAAGCGGGGAACTATCTGTTGGATCATCCTTGGGAGGCTCCGGTAGAGTTGGAGGAATACTTGAAAGAAACGAATCGTCTACGGGAGAATTTACAAGCTTTAGGAGCATTGGATGTATGGGAAACGGAAACTCATTTCATGTTAGTGGGACTTCGTTTCGGTAAAGCTTCGGCTTTGAAGGCATACTTGGCAGAAGAACATGGAATTTTAATACGTGATGCATCCAACTTCGAAGGATTGGATGAACGGTTTTTCCGTATTGCTGCACAAACGCCGGAAGAAAATGACCGGTTAGTGGAAACGATTGAACAATGGTTAAAAGAATAGAAATATGGTTGGATTGATTGATGCTTTGCCATTGTTGTTGGCATGGATAATGGACCTTTGTTTGGGGGATCCTGCTAGATTGCCACATCCAGTTGTAGCCTTTGGAAAATTGATATCCAAGGGCGAACATGCATTGAACAAAGGAGCGCATCGGATGCTGAAAGGAGCATTGCTAGCCCTGTCCTTGGTGGTAGGTACTTATGTGATAACGGCTTTGTTACTGGGCTGTTTAGTCGGAATCATCGGATTTCTGGTAGCTGTTTTGCTGATATTCTATTGCTTGGCAGGTACAACCTTGATACGGGAAGTTCGTGAAGTTTTTCGGGCGGTAGACCGGTCGTTGGAAGAGGGGAGAATGCAAGTGGCGCGAATTGTGGGACGTGATACTTCTGAACTCTCGGCCCAAGAAGTACGGACAGCTGCACTGGAAACTTTGGCCGAGAACTTAAGCGATGGGGTAATAGCTCCATTGTTCTGGTATGCTTTATTGGGTGTACCGGGTATGTTGGCATATAAAATGGTGAATACTCTCGACTCCATGATAGGGTATCGGAACGAACGTTACAAGAAATTTGGTTGCTTTGCAGCACGCATGGATGATGTAGCTAATTATATTCCGGCTAGATTGACGGCATTCTTGATGATTGTGGCGTCCGGTAAACTTTCATTGTTGGGCTTCGTGTGGAAATACGGTAGTCAACATGCCAGTCCTAATTCGGGCTATCCCGAAGCGGCATTGGCGGGTATACTGAATTGTCGCTTCGGCGGTCCGCATCATTATTTTGGTAGGGAAGTGTGGAAGCCCTTCATTGGTCATAACGATCGTCTGTTGACTACCGATGATATGAAAGTAGCCGTTCGTATTAATCGCATAGCGGAAATAATAATGATTATATTGGTAATATTGTGCTTGTAATTAATGAAGGAAACATGAAACGAATCATACTTATCACAGGAGGAGCCCGTTCCGGTAAAAGCTCATATGCAGAAAAACTGGCATTAAGTTTTTCGCCTAATCCTGTTTATTTGGCTACAGCTCACGTTTGGGACGATGAATTCCGCCAACGAGTCATTCGTCATCAAGAAGCCCGTGGACCGGAGTGGACCAATATCGAGGAAGAAAAAGAACTAAGTAGGCACAATCTTACCGGTCGGGTTATACTGATAGATTGTGTAACCTTATGGTGTACGAACTATTTCTTTGAATCACAAGGTAATGTGCAACAAGCTCTCGATGCTGTCAAGCAAGAATTTAAACGGTTCATCGACCAAGATGCGACCTTTATCTTTGTGACCAATGAGATTGGTATGGGAGGAACCTCCGAAAATGAATTACAACGAAAGTTCACAGACATGCAAGGGTGGATGAATCAACATATAGCCGCTCGTGCCGATGAAGTAACACTGATGGTTTGTGGAATACCCATGAAAGTAAAATAA
>JAFVTL010000008.1 GCA_017503235.1 Bacteroidaceae bacterium
AAATGTGATCTATGAAAACGGCGTTCAGAAGAAGCTGCTGACGGAAGAGGGGTATGTGGACCTGACAAGCGGCACGTACTACTACTACCTGAAGGACCATCAGGGCAACAACCGTGTGGTGGTGAACGGCAGCGGTGCGGTGCAAGAAACGAACCACTACTACCCGTTCGGCGGTACCTTTGCATCGGGCACAGTGCAGCCTTACAAGTACAACGGCAAGGAGCTGGACACCAAGGCCGGTCTGAACAGGTATGACTACGGGGCACGTCACTATGATGCAGCATTGGGACGCTTCACTACGCAGGACCCCTTGGCAAAGGATTACTATGCCACATCACCGTATGGGTATTGTTTGAACAATCCGATAGGTGCTGTAGATCATGAAGGCAAACTTATTATATTCATAAATGGATTTGCACCTAGAAGAGAAAATAGAGCTTCCATTAATTATTGGACTTCTGATTTCGTAAATCAAGTAAAAAAACAACTTAACGATAATAATGTTATGTTTAGACATGGTGGAGTTGATACAAATTCTAAAAGTCGAATGCAATTAGGTGCTTTGCAAGCAATTATAGATGCTCCAGAAATAATTAAACGAATAACAGGTGAGTCTGGGAATATTACCGAGACCATCAAAGTTATATCACATAGTATGGGTAGTTCGTTTGCAAAAGGATATATCAAGAGTCTTCAAAATTATTTTGAGGATAATGGTTTGAAAAATGCTCTTATTACATTAGAAGCTGATTTCGATCCTTTCCAGGCAAATACATTATCAGTAATAGATAATGTATATACTCAACAATTTACCCATAATCGTATGTTTGAAGGTGATTATTGGTTTCTTGCAAATAAAAGGCAAAATGGAATAAATGAGAATAATTATTACAACGATAGGAAACAAGGATCACATTCTATCACTTCATTTTTTAATGATATTTCCAAATTGCATGAAGGTACTTATATTTGGAATGGTGAAGAATGGATATTACAATAATAAGTTGTTATGAAAAAACAGATTATTTTTATAATTATTAGTATAATAATGTTTATTATTTCCATTTTGTTAATTGAGAAAATGATGAATGAGATAGGAGGTGAGGGATTAGGTTCTTTTCTTATCCTTACT
This sequence comes from Bacteroidaceae bacterium, assembly GCA_017503235.1. Lineage (GTDB taxonomy): Bacteria > Bacteroidota > Bacteroidia > Bacteroidales > Bacteroidaceae > Phocaeicola. The sequence continues at coordinate 1,133 of JAFVTL010000008.1, forward strand.
CTCGCTATAGCACTATACACGATATATGCTATATATCACCTTTTAACTTATAAATTGCTCAATCAAAGAAATATATTTGTGATATTAATAATATATTGGATGACAGTATCACCATTTTTGACTATGTGGATATGGACTCTCTAATCTGTCACAGAGGTTGTTTTTATCCCCTGTAGTTAGTAAAAAACTAAACTTGACTTACCCGCCATGGTTGCACTTCGTTTCCATGGCGGTTTTATATTTACCTGGCCGTCCCGTCCGCTCTTGGCTGTCCACCCAGACTGGCAGCCTGTTCGGACAGAACCTGACCTACGACAGTGGTGGCAACATCGCCACTCAGCAGTGGACACAGAACGGCAATACCTATACCTACGACTACGACGGTCTGGAACGTCTGAAGTCGGCAGCTTACAGCGGAAGCGGCAACTTCTCCACCTCCTATACGTATGACAAGTCCGGCAACATGAAGACGCCGCATCGTTACAACAGCAGTCTGATAGACAACCTGACATATACGTACAGCGGCAACCGCATCACGAAGGTGAAGGATGCTGCAGGTAACTCGGGCTTGTTCAAGGATGGCAGTACGGCCACTACGGAGTACACTTACGACAATAATGGCAACCTGAAGTCAGATTTGAACAAGGGAATTAGCAAACTCGCCGTGGTTGTTAAATGTAACCACGGCGAGTTATTCTATTTTGCTTATCGGAAGTCAGCCAAAATGCGGAAGACTTTTTGAGGGGCGGCTGCCCATGCCTGTAGGGCTTCTCCGGCTTCTTCGGGTGTTACAATCCGGCTGATGAATTTGTCATAAGGGAAGTTGTGGGTATTCAAGTAATGTATTACGGCGCGGAAGTCTTCGGGCAAGGCGTTGCGTGAACCACAAATGTTCAGTTCCTTCTGTACAAACAATTTGGTCTGGAAGGAAACTTCTGACTTGGCATAACCGATATAAACCACTCGTCCGGTGAAGGATACTTCGTTGATGGCCATGTTGTAAGTGACGGGATTTCCGACAGCTTCTATCACTACATCGGCTCCGAAACCTTGCGAGATACGTATCATTTCTTCGTGTACATCGGTGGTTCTTGAATTGATGGTGTGAGTAGCTCCCACTTCTTTGGCCAAAGCCAGCTTTTCATCGTCGAGGTCGACAGCGACCACGGTGGCACCACGGAGGGCGGCGCGAATGATGGCACCCATACCTACCATGCCACAACCTATCACCATTACTACATCGTTGTCTGTCACTCCGGCGCGCGAAGCTGCATGGAATCCAACACTCATAGGTTCTATCAGGGCACAATCGCGGGTGTTCATGCCATCGGCTGGAATTACTTTCTCCCAAGGAACGGTGATGTATCCGCACATGGCTCCGTTGCGTTGTACACCCAATGTTTCATTGTGTTCGCATGCATTGTAACGGCGGTTGCGGCACGAAGCACACTTGCCACAATTGGTATAAGGGTTGACGGTAACCGTAAGGCCCGGATGCAGTTCCTGTGGTACGAGGCTTCCGGTTTCTTCGATGACGGCACCTATCTCGTGTCCGGGTATAACGGGCATCTTCACCATGGGGTTCTTGCCCAAAAAGGTATTCAGATCGGAACCACAGAAACCTACATAATGTATTTTCAGCAGGACTTCTCCGGGTTGGAGTGTGGGCTTTTCCATTTCGAGGGTTTGTACCTTTTCGGGTGAGATGATTTGAATGGCTTTCATTGCTATAATCGAGAATTAAAATTTGATATTAGGAATATAGTCTACTCCGACATGTTTTTGATGTAAGGAAGTTCAATCAAGTGCTTGAAACCATAGAACTGTTCGGCGTTTCTTCCCAAGAATCGTGCCTTTTCCTCATCGGTCAACAGCTTGCTCTTGATAATGAAATCGTACGACATGCGGTAGGTGATAGCGGTGATGGTTCGCGGATAGTCCGAACCCCACATCAGTTTGTCCATGCCTACCAGGTCGGCCGCTTCGCGAATGGCCTGTACCGCTCCGTGGAACGGATAGAACTCGTCGTTGAACAACCAGGTAATGCCGCCCGATTCGATGCGGACATTATCGTGGCGGGCCAGTTTGATTTGCTCCTGCCATCCCTGGCGGGTAACCATACCGAAGTGGCCTATGGCTATCTTCAGTCGGGGACATTCGCTGATGATTTCTTCCATTTCGCCTACTTGCAGGTCACCGTCCGCCAAGTCGATGGAAAGGATGGCGTTCCGTTCTTCCATCAGGCGGAACATCTGCATCATTTCGTCGCCGGTCAAGCTGACACGCCCTTCGGCAAGAAGCAGACGCTGGGCGGGTATCTTGATGGCACGAAATCCGGCATCAAGCAGTTCTTTGGCTTGAGGAAGGAAGCCCGGACGACGGAACTCACACATGCCACACACCAGAAAACGGTCGGGATAGCGGGTAGCCACATCCTTCAGATAATCATTCTGGATGCCGTCGATAAACTCCTGCGTGATGACGGCGGCCGACACCTGGGCATAGTTCATGTTGGAGAGGAACACTTCAGCACTGTTCACTCCATCTACCATGAACGGTGGAACCATCTGTCGCACTTCACCCATGAAGAGCGATTGTCCGCCATCCAAGGTGCGGATAGGCAATCCGTCGACAATGGTGTCCTGCTTGAGCCACAGATGGGCATGTGCATCGATAATCTTGAAATCCATAAGCCTTGTTTTAAGAATTGGCCCAACTAACTCGTTTCTGGTCGCCGATGATGTCCTGCACTTCGTGTACCAATTGCCAGTCTATGGGTTCTTCGATGTAGCTGATATTCTTGGTTACATTCTGCGGATTGGCTGAACTGAACAGGGTGGTGGCTATCCGAGGATTGCTTACTGCATACTGGATGGCCAGTTTCTCAATCGGGTAGTTCTTGCTTTCGCAGTGTTGTACGGCTTTTTGGCAGGCTTCTACCAGCGAGGAAGGAGCCGGATGCCAGGATGGGACACCACGCACTGAAAGCAGACCCATGGAGAGTGGAGAGGCGTTGATGACTCCGATGCCACGGGATTCGAAATAGTCCAGATAGTCCACCAGTTTGTCGTCGTTCAAACAGTGGTGGCAGAAATTCAGGACTGATTCAACAGTGCCTGACGGGCTGTGGTCGATGACCCATTGCAAGTTTTCCAACTGGAGGTCGGTGATGCCAACGTGGCCAACAACACCTTTTTCGCGCAAGGCGACCAAAGCGGGTAGTGTTTCGTTGACTACCTGGTTCAGGTCTGCAAACTCAATGTCGTGTACATTGATGAGGTCAATGTAGTCCACATTCAGTCGTTCCATGCTTTCATAGACGCTTTCAGTGGCCCGTTTGCCGGAATAGTCCCAGGTGTTCACTCCGTCCTTTCCGTAACGGCCTACCTTGGTCGAAAGGATATATTTGTTTCTGGGTATCTCCTTGAGGGCTTTTCCTAACACCGTTTCTGCCTTGTAGTGTCCGTAGTAAGGAGAAACGTCGATGAAGTTCATTCCTTTTTCAACAGCGGTGAATACGGCGTCAATGGCTTCCGTTTCGCGGATTTGATGGAAGACTCCTCCCAGGGAGGAAGCTCCGAAACTGAGGTTGGAAACCCGAAGGCCTGTCTTTCCTATTTCGTTATAAATCATGTCTGTATACTCTTAAAGTTTTTCCAATACGGCTACAAATCCTCCACGGGTGAGCAGTTCCATTTCCTTCATGAAGTCGGTTGGTTTGCCTTCCTTTTGTCTAATCTTCCAAGGTTCTTCCGAATTGCCGCTATCCTGGAAGAGTGTCATGCGGTAGTTTCCGTCTTCGAGGAACGACCAGTCGAGGTTGATGGTCTTGTTGGCATCAGTACCGTTCAATCCACCTACATACCATTGGTTGTCCTTCTGGCGTGCCATAACTACATATTCAGCCGGATAGCCCGAAACCAGTCGGGTGTCGTCCCAAGTGGTGGGGAGGTTGCTCAAGAAGTTCTTCACTTCTTCCGGCTGTGCCAGATAGCTTTCCGGACGGTCGGCCAGATGTTGAAGTGCCGATTCGAAGAGTACGGTCAACGCCAGTTCGTGGCCGTGGCTGGTGATGTGAGGATGTTGTGAGTCGGAGAAGGTGCAAGGGGTATAGTCCATCGGACCGATGACATTGCGGGTGAATGGAAGTGTTGCATTGTGTGCAGCAGCTCTTGGGGTCAAGATGGGTGCATTGTTGTACCACTCTGCGCCATACACGGCTTCTATGGTCATCAGGTTAGGATAAGTGCGTTGCCATCCGCGTGGGATGGTGGCGCCATGGAAGTTCACCAACAGCTTGTGTTTCACGGCACATTCCATCAGGTCAATGTAGTATTCCATGGTTTCCTGCAAGTCGCCGGCAAAGAAGTCAATCTTCACTCCGGCCACTCCCATCTGTTCCAACCAGGCAAATTCCTTTTCGCGGTCTTCGGGTTTGTTCAGACGTTGGTGAGGACCCGGAGCACCCCATTCCTTAATCCATGCGGTTGACGAGTTGTACCATATCAGAGGCTTTACGTTACGTTCCTTGGCATAACGGACGGCATCTTCAATGGTTCCTCCGTTGCTCATTTCATCCCATTCGGCATCAATCAAGATATAAGGTAAGGATAATTCAACGGCCAGGTCAACGTATTTCTTCACAATCTGGTAGTCGTTGGAACCGTGGTTGTAGGCCCAATAAATCCACGATACGGAACCCGGTTGAATCCAGCTGGTGTCTCCAATGCGGTTTTCCGAGCTTACATCTGTAATCAGTGTTGATTCAACCACGTCGGCCAGCGAACCGATAATGACTATGCGCCAAGGTGAGAACCAATGACCTGAGACAGGCTTTTCGTTCTTGTCCAAGGTTACTTTGTAGTCTGTCACCTCGTTTTCGTTCTTCAGGTAGGAACCGCTGTGCATCTTTTCAATACCAGCTTCGGATATCAGCGCAAACACGTTTTCCGATGCTTCAATCAATGCCGGGTAGCCCCATTGGCGCTTCTTGTCTTCGCCGGTTGTACTGATTGGGAAGAACTTTTCGTATCCCGGGTCGTAGGTCTGAATCCAACGATTCTTTCCTTCAGGAATGCGGTAGACGGTCAACTCTTCTTGAATGGTGGTCTCGGCAAGTTCCGGTATTTCATAGCGGAAAGCTACTCCGTCGTTGTACAAACGGAATACCATTCGCAGTTCTCTGTCCAGACTGTCCTTGAATGAATAGGTATATTCATTGGCATCATTGCTGCATTGTTCCCGCTTGCCGGTAAGCATGATGTATTCGTCGTGAATAGCTTGTGCATCGCTGATAGATTTCAGTTCCAGGTTCTTTCCTCCACCATCGGCAGTCAGCAGACCGATGGCTGGCAAGTTCAGTACATCGTGTTTTCCTTGTGCATCCGTATAGGTCAGATGGAAGGAATGGCTCTGATTTTCGTTGGAGTAAGTCAACGTAATCTTTCCGTTGGGCGATACTTGCTCCTTGTTGCAGGAGAACAAGGAGCAGCACAGCAATGATAAAAGGACAACTTTCTTCATGGATTGGGAAGTGTAAGTTTATTAGAAATGATTAGCGGGTCTGTTCTACATGTTTCATGGTGCCGTCTTCGTTATAGAAGAGTTTGTCCACACATACAGAACGGCGTCCGATGGTTCCCTTGATGCCGTCGATAGTCAATACAGCATTGTGGTAGAACAAATACCATTGGTCGTTGAACTCAATGATTCCCGGGTGGATGGTGAAGCTGTTTTCGGCCGAGCCGGTCAATTCACCTTTATATTCCCATGGACCTTCCATGCTGGTAGCTGTTGCATAAGCGATGTTTTCGCCACCCATACCCATAGAAGCGTAAGTCAGATAGTAGAGGCTGTCCTTCTTGTGCAACCATGGACCTTCCACGAATCTGGGAACGTCAATGACCTTGATTTCTCCGTCCAGTTCAATCATGTTTGGTTTCAGCTTGGCCATGAAGCAAGTACCGTTACCCCAGCACAACCATGCTTCGTCTCCGTCAATCAATACGGTCGGGTCGATGTCGTTCCACCATCCGCGTGCACCGTTGTCAGTCATCTTGTCGTGTACCAAAGGTTCGCCGATAGCGTCAACGAACGGACCTGTAGGGCTGTCGCTCACGGCTACACCCACGGCCTTTCCCGTGAATGGTTCCCCGGCCTGAACGGTGGTATAGTAATAGAACTTGCCATCTTTTTCAACAACTTGTGAAGCCCATGCTTCGCCTACTGCCCACTTGAAATCAGTTGGTTTTAGTACGTAGCCATGGTCTGTCCAGGTTTTCATATCCTTGGTAGAATAGCAGAGCCATTCAGTGATGTTGAATTCCTTACCGCCTGAAGCAGAGTCTTGTCCGGCGTAATATTCATCGTGACCTACATAGAGGTAAAGTGTGCCGTCGTGTACCATAGGTGCCGGGTCGGCAGTAAATTTGTCTGTAATCAACGGATTGCCTTCTGCAATGAATGTTTTCACTTCTTTTTGTGGGGCAGTGCATGCTGTCATGAGCAGGATGCTGCCGAGATAGAATAACTTTTTCATAATGATATGTATGCTTTAAAATTTAATGTTCACTTTCTTTCCGGTATATCGGATGGTCTTGGTTTCTTTGCCCAAGTGTATAATGAAGGTCTTTTCTTGTTCCATCCCTTCAAATCCGCCAGCTCGCTTACCGATGGTCAGTTGTTGCTTGTCGTTATTCCAGTTGAATGGAATGGTGCTGTATTCTCCCTTTTCGTAGTTATAGTTGGTTCCTTCGTCTTCATACAAGGTGAATGTAGCATTGTCTCCAGGTATGATGTAAATATCGGTGGGCTTATCACTCTTTTCAGCTGTTGATTGGCGTACCGGACCTATTGGGATAATGCTTCCTCCTTTGGCGAAGAGAGGAATGCTTTCGATGCTGACAGGGGTGGTTACGGTCTGTCCTCCTTCATACCATCGGGCGGTAGCCATGTCGTACCATCCGGCCGGGTGCTGTGGCAGATAGGTACTCCATTCAGTAACTCCTTTTTCGGTTACCGGATTAACCAAGATGGCTTCTCCAAACATGTATTCCTGTTCTTGTTCCAATGCTTGGCTATCGTTCGGGAAATCAAATACGAAAGGACGCATCAGGGTATATCCTTCGCTTGTCACACGTGCTGCTTCTGAATAGATATAAGGAAGCAGTCGGTAGCGGAACTCAATAAAGTTGGTAATGATGCGTTGGGCTTCCTTGCCATATTGCCAAGGTTCGGTGTTGCTCATGTATCCGTGAACGCGCATCAGCGGAAGGAAGGTTCCTGCCTGTATCCATCGTATCATCCGTTCGATGTAATCGGCGTTGGTATATTGGTCGGCAGGACGGAAGAATCCGCCTGCATCATAAGTCCACCAAGGCAATCCTGTGGCAACGAAGTTCAAGCCGGCAGCAAGCTGGTAACGCAAAGTTTTCCAGTCATTGCCTACGTCGCCGCTCCAGAACACTGAATTGTATCGTTGTGCGCCAGGAAATCCGCTTCGGGTAAAAATCATGGCTCTTCTGTCAGGGTCGTCTGTACGGAGTCCGTTGTAGACGGTTTCGCATACCTTCAATGGATATACGTTTCTGAATATTTCACCGGGGTATTGGTTGTTGATGATTCGTCTTCCTTCAAGGTCGTCGTTTTCAGGTTCTGTAGCATCCTGCCACCAAGCATCAATCCGATAGGGTTTGAGCAAGCGTTCGCTGAAGTTTTTCCAATAGAAGCTGGAGGCTTCAGGATTGAAGAAGTCTATCCACGAAGTTTCAGGTATGTAGTATTTCTTTTCTTCTGCCTTTTTGCCCAAATCGGAATTGGGGTCTATTTTCGACCACACGGAAAGCATCAATTGCATATCCATATCGTGTAGGTCTGATACCATTTTCGCAGGATCCGGATAGTGTGCTTCGTCAAACTTCATGGCATTCCAGCCGTATTTTCCCCAATATTGCCAGTCCTGTACAATCAAGTCCAACGGAATCTGTTCGTTGCGGAATCGGCGTGCTGTTTCCACCAATTCGTCCTGTGAGTGGAATCGTTCGCGACAATGGATGTATCCGAAAGCCCATTTCGGCAGCATGGAAGCGGTTCCGGTTACATTGCGGTACGAGGCGATGACTTCATCTGCATTGCCAACAAACAAGGTGTAGTCCACACATTCGGCAACCGGTGAACGTAACACGGTGCTGTTATCTACCTTCTTATAATAGACAGTCGGCTTGTCTCCTCTTTCCAATTCGGCGGTCAGCACGTGGGTACCGGCTTTCAGGTCCATGAGGATGGAGGTTGTGGGAGGTAACCATACGTTACTTACGTCAATCACGTTCTTTCCGTCAATGTTCAGATGATGGCGGCGGGCCATTTTTTGACCTACATCCAAAAGGATGGTGTATGTTCCGTCTTGTGGGATGTCAATTCGGCCGTTGAATACATTGTTCTGTCGGGTTTCTCTGCGTCCTCCTTCGGTAGAAGTAACGTTCACAGTCACTTCTTCACCGGTCTTTTCGGCCCGGTCCATTTTCACACTATGAGTCGGAGGATTGAATTCGGTCAATCCGTAATTGTTCCAAAGGAGTCCGTATCCTCTGCTTGACAACAGGAACGGAATGGCTATTTGCGTATTGACTTGTGTCAGTCGGCGCGTCAGGCCACGTACGTTCATGTATCCATCCTGAAATTGTCCCAATCCGTATAGATATTCGTCTTCTGGAGAATCGAACACCAAAGTGGCTTCGCGGGTGGGTTCCTGTTGGACGGTGGCATCTTTCAATTGGTGAAGATAAGCGGAGAATATGGTTTCATCCTTGTCATTGCGTGCTGTCACTCGTCCGTTAGCAGTGTTTACCGACACGCTCATCTGTTTTAGTTGCCAGATAACTTCTCCATCCTTTTGGATTTGTTTGCACCGGGGAGATTCTTTTTCTTCCATGGTGTATACCCATTCGGGCAGTTCCTTGGTGCTTCCTTCGACATACCGGATTCGTACGGCGTTGTCTTGCAATGGAAGAAGTTGTAGAGTGCCTTCTGCCAAGGGCACTTCAAATGATTCTTGTGTTTGGCCCCATATCGGAGCGCAGAAACAAAGCAGAGTCGCTAAGATACAATGTCGGATTTGCATGGTGTTTTTCGTGTAAAATAATTCTAATTACCAAAACTATGAACAATCTTGCCTAAATACAAGAAAGACAGGCTATAAATGTTACGCAAACCTTTGCGCTATGCGGGAAAAATACTATGTTTGTAGTTGTAAAAGATATATATAGTGAACAAACATTCCCACATTTCGTTGAAGGATTTGGCTCAAAAGTTGGGCGTTTCCATTTCTACTGTTTCGAGGGCTTTAAAGGACAGTCCGGAGATAGGGGTTCAGACGCGTGAACGCATCAAGCAGATGGCCAAGGAGCTGAATTACCGTCCTAATCCTTTTGCCATCAGTCTGCTGAAGAACCAGCCACGTATCATCGGAATCATTGTACCCGATTTGGTCACCCATTTCTATTCTTCCATTATCAATGGCTTTAGTCGGATAGCCCGTGAAAATGGTTATTCGGTTGTCATCACTTCCTCTTACGAGCAGTATGAACTCGAAAAACAGTGTGTGGAAGACTTGATTAATATTCGGGTGGAGGGTATTATAGCCTGCATCTCACAAGAAACGACGGATTACACTCATTTCTCCCGTCTATTGGAAAAGAATGTTCCTTTGGTGTTTTTTGATCGCGTTTGTTTGCGTGACCAGTGTTCGTGTGTGGTGGTGGACAATGATGTGTCGGGCAGATTGGCTACGGAACATTTGTTGAAAAGCGGCTCAAGACGCATTGGTTTCATTGGAGGAGCCAATCATTTGGAGATAGTGAAGCAACGGAAACATGGTTATCTGGAAGCTTTGAGGAACAACGGGATACCCATTGAAAAGGAATTGGTGGAATGTAGAACCTTGAATTATGAAGACGGTCGGGCCGCTACACGCAAACTGCTCTCCTTGTCAGAACGTCCCGATGCCATCCTGGCTATGAACGATAGTCTGGCTTTTGCGGCTATGAAGGAAATCAGAAACCATGGATTGCACATACCTCAAGACGTGGCTTTGGTTGGCTATACCGACGAGATGCATTCCAATTATGTGGAACCGGCACTGACGGCCGTAACGCATCAGACCGACCGCATGGGGACGGAAGCCTGCCGGCTCTTGCTCAATCATATCCAACGGCTCTTGCCTCCCAAGGAGGTGGTGGTACCTACCCGTTTGGTAGTCCGAGGTTCGTCTGTCAAATAGTATTTATATAATAAGGTATATAGAGAAGAGGTGGCGATTGTAGAAACCTGCAACCGCCACCTCTTTTTCTTATAATCTAGTATGCTTACTTCTTGCTCTTTACTTTCAGTTTGTCGAAACCTTCGCCATAGACACCCACTACATTACTTTGAGAGATGAACGCATCGGGGTCGATGTCCTTCACCAAGCGGAAGATGTCAAGCGATTGGCTTTTCTTGGCCAAGACCACCACGACTTTGATTTCTTGCTTGCTGTACCAGCCAGTACCGTCGAGCAGGGTTACCCCACGCTTTATCTGATGGTTGATGCCTTCGGCTATTTCGTCATACTTGCGTGAGAAGATGAGGAACTGCACCGATTGGCGGGCACTGTTCACAATGTAGTCGATGACGACACTCAGAATGAAAAGTACCGTAAAGCCGAACAAAACACGCTTCCAGTCATGGAAGATGAAGTAACAGGATGAAATGATGATGATATCCAAATACATAATCATACGTCCCAACGTAATGTCCTTGTACTTGTTGATGATCCATGCAATGATATCTGTACCACCGGTACTACCATTGTTGATGAATACAAATCCCATTCCAAAGCCCAGGATACCGGCACCTATGATACAGGCCATAAATTCCTGACCGGGACCCAACACCATAGGAAGATTGCCATTCTCATCTCTCAATAACTGCTGTACAGCCCACAGGAAAAAAGTCAGTGCAAAGATGGCGTAGATGGTTTTGATACAGAATTTCCATCCAAGTATCTTCAGTGCAAAAACCATGAAGATGGCATTGATGACGAAATAAGAAACCTGAATTTCGATACCGGTCACATAATAGACGATGGCTGAAATACCGGTTACTCCCCCAGTCGTGATTTCGTAAGGAAGCAAGAAAGCTCCCCAACCAAATGCATAGCACATTAATCCGAAAGTAATGGCAAGGTAGTCCTTTACTTCTCTGGCCCAATTGATTTTCAGTAGTGATTCTTTCATAGATTTAGATGTTGTTTTAATGTTATGTATTGAACGCAGAGTTGCCTCTGCGTTCAAATGAGTGTGATTTACAATACAACGTTTACAATCTTCTTCGGAACGATGATGACCTTCTTCGGAGTCTTGCCTTCAATCCACTTCTGTGCCTGTTCGTTGGAAAGAACGGCTGCTTCGATGGTTGCATTGTCGGCATCGGCCGCAAATTCCAAATTGAAACGGGCTTTTCCGTTGAACGAAATGGTGTACTTCACGGTGTCTTCCTTCAGATAGTCTTCGTTGCCTACCGGCCATTGGGCATCGCAAACGGTAGTTGTGCTACCCAACAATTCCCACAATTCTTCTGCCAAGTGAGGAGCAAATGGAGCGAGAAGCACGGTGAGAAGTTTCAACACTTCCTTGTTGCGGCACTTCAAGCTGCCCAATTCGTTCACGCAAATCATGAAGGCACTGATAGAAGTATTGTAAGAGAAGGTTTCGATGTCACCAGTCACCTTTTTGATGAGCTTGTGGATAGACTTGAGTTCTTCCTTGGTCGGTTCGCCATCTGTAGGGAGGAATTCATCGTTGCGGCTATAGAACAATCCCCAAAGTTTCTTCAAGAAACGATGAACACCGTCGATACCGTTGGTATCCCATGGCTTGCTTTGTTCTACCGGACCGAGGAACATTTCGTACATACGGAGTGTATCGGCACCATATCTTTCTACAATCATATCCGGATTCACCACGTTGTACATGGACTTCGACATCTTTTCTACCGCCCAACCACAAACGTACTTGCCGTCTTCGAGGATGAATTCGGCATTGTTGTATTCCGGACGCCATGCCTTGAATGCTTCTACATCGAGCACATCAGCCGATACTATGTTCACATCCACGTGAAGCGGAGTCACATCGTACTGGTCTTTCAAACCGAGAGAAACGAAGGTATTGGTATCCTTGATACGATATACAAAGTTGCTTCGACCTTGAATCATACCTTGGTTCACGAGCTTTTGGAACGGTTCTTCCTTCACGCTCACACCGAGGTCGTGCAAGAACTTGTTCCAGAAACGAGAGTAAATCAAGTGACCGGTAGCATGTTCAGTACCACCTACATAAAGGTCAACGTTCTGCCAGTAGTTGTCCGCTTTTTCCGATACCAAGGCTTCGGTGTTGTGCGGGTCCA
>JAFVTL010000133.1 GCA_017503235.1 Bacteroidaceae bacterium
TCCGCGTTCGGCAGCAATCTTTGTACCTCTTTCAAACAAGGCCAAGGTGTATTTTTCCAATGTTTCGTATTCTTCGGGAGTAGCCAATCCCTGCTTCAGGATTTCTTCCTTCGAGATGTCCTCGTCGTGAAGTCCCATTTCAGCCTTGGTGGTCGGGGTGATGATAGGAGTGGGGAACTTTTCGTTTTCGCGCATTCCTTCGGGGAGTTTCACACCACAGATTTCACGCACGCCACTCTTGTAAGCACGCCATGCCGAGCCACAAAGATAGCCACGTACAATCATTTCTACCGGGAAACCTTGGCACATTACGCCTACGGTCACCATCGGGTCGGGTGTAGCAAGTTTCCAGTTGGGGCAGATGTCGGTAGTTGCATCCAAGAACTTGGCTGCAATTTGGTTCAGCATTTGTCCTTTGTAGGGGATACCTTTGGGAAGCACCACGTCGAATGCCGAGATACGGTCGGTTGCTACCATCACTAACTTTTCATCATTGATGTTATACACATCGCGTACTTTTCCATGATACACACTTTTCTGTCCCGGAAAATTGAATTCTGTTGCTGTTAATGCTTTGCTCATAATGGTTATGTATTATTTGATGTTATGTTTTGTCTTTTATAAAGTAATGTTTTCTTCATCGTAAAACATAGTTTTGTGACCGATAAAACGTCACTTTGTTTCTTTACTCTCTTTGCGTTCTTCCTTTTGCTTCTCTTCGTACTTTTCGTATGCCTCCACTATTCGTGTCACGAGTTTGTGGCGGACGATGTCTTTCTTGTTCAGCTCGATGAAGCTGATGCCTTTCACTCCTTTGAGGATGTGCAATGCTTGCACGAGGCCTGACTTTTGAGAGGAGGGGAGGTCTATCTGCGTCATATCGCCCGTTACAATCATCTTGGTGTTCATGCCCATACGGGTCAGGAACATCTTGATTTGTTGGGTGGTAGTGTTCTGTGCTTCATCGAGGATGACCACCGCATCGTTCAAGGTGCGTCCACGCATAAAGGCGAGAGGGGCGATTTGGATGATGTTCAATTCCATGTATTCCTTCAACTTGGCTGCAGGAATCATGTCTTGTAACGCATCGTATAGCGGTTGTAGATACGGGTCAATCTTGTCCTTCATGTCGCCGGGCAGGAATCCCAACTTTTCGCCCGCTTCTACGGCCGGACGACTTAGGATAATTTTCTTGATTTCCTTGTTCTTGAGCGAGCGCACCGCCAAGGCGATGGCCGTATAGGTTTTTCCCGAACCGGCTGGCCCTATGGCGAAAAGCATATCGTTCTTCTCGTATTCCTTGACCAACTTCAATTGGTTTTCGCTTCTTGGTACGATGGGTTTGCCCGTCACGCTGAATACAATCGTATCTCCTTTCTTTTCGATTTGAGGTGTCTTACCTTTCACGATGTCGAGTATGACCTCTTCTTTCAAAGAATTGTATTTGACGCAATGTTTTTCGAGGGCGAGGATGCTTTCTTCGAAGGCACACATTTCCTCTTCGTCTCCCATTACTTTGATGACATTGCCGCGGGCAACGATACGGAGCTTGGGATACAAAGCCTTGATCATTTGCATATTGGCATTGTTTACGCCATAGAAAATGACAGGGTCAATATCTTCCAGTACAATATGTTTCTCTATCATTAATTATATTTGGATACTTGTCATGAAGCCATAATAAAGTGCAAATTTAATGAAAGGTTTTTATTGTGTATGTGTTTTCTGCATATTTTATTTGCTTAAGTTTGTGTTTGAAGAGCATTTTGTCTTATCTTTGTGGACACGATTTCAAAAATGCCACACATGAAAAACCTATTTCGTGCATTAAGCACTTTCTTGATACTGATTGCTTTGGCGACTTCCTGTAAGAAGGATATGTCGATGAAAATGAACAACCCACGCAATATTCGTAGCGTAGTCAGTTACAAAAGAAGTTTTGGCGACTTGAATGATACCCACATGGCGGTAGCCAAGAAGATAGGTATCAGTCCCATACAAGGGCGTGAAGCGGCTAAGAATTTGGGAAAGAAACGTTTGGTAGAGATAGAATCGGGCGATTTGTATCAAGTGGATTCGCTCACCCATTCCATCCCTTTCCTCATACCGAGAGCCAGTGCCTTGCTCGATTCCATAGGAGCTAATTTCCTTGATTCTTTGGAGAACAAAGGCTTGAACCCTAATCAGATTATTGTTACTTCCGTTCTCCGTACCCAGGATGACGTGAAGAAATTACGTAAGGTAAACATCAATGCTTCAGCCAATTCGGTACACATGTTCGGTACGACATTCGATGTCAGTTGGAAGCGTTTCTATAAAGTGGAAGACCCAGACGGACGTCCTATGCAAAGTGTGGGAGCCGATACGTTGAAGATGGTATTGTCCGAAGTGCTTCGCGACTTGAAGAAGAAGGATATGTGCTATGTGAAGTACGAACTGAAGCAAGGTTGCTTTCATATCACCGCCCGATGAGATATTTCATATATTTGGCTTATGATGGCACCAACTACCACGGTTGGCAAATCCAACCGAATGGTGCCAGTGTACAGGAAACACTGATGAAGGCGCTTTCCACCTTCTTGCGTCGCGACATCGAGATAGTAGGGGCGGGCCGTACCGATGCCGGTGTGCATGCCAAACTGATGATTGCCCACTTCGACTTCGAGGAAGAATTGGACGTGCAAATGGTAACCGATAAACTAAATCGTTTGCTTCCTCCCGACATCTCCGTCTTCGAGGTGCGTAAAGTGAAGTCCGAA
This sequence comes from Bacteroidaceae bacterium, assembly GCA_017503235.1. Classification (GTDB taxonomy): domain Bacteria; phylum Bacteroidota; class Bacteroidia; order Bacteroidales; family Bacteroidaceae; genus Phocaeicola. The sequence continues at coordinate 2,760 of JAFVTL010000133.1, forward strand.
GCTCATGCCCGTTTCGATGCCACGTATCGCACGTATAAATATTACGTCACCACTTGTAAAGACCCGTTCAACCGTCACTATGCCTGGCGATTGTTCAACGACCTCGACTTTGCGAAGATGAACGAGGCAGCCAAGATTCTTTTTGAATACATCGACTTCACCAGCTTCAGCAAGCTACACACCGATGTGAAGACCAACAATTGTCGCATCATGCATGCCGAGTGGACGCAACTTGGTGAACACGAATGGGTATTTACCATTCAAGCCGACCGCTTTCTTCGTAATATGGTACGTGCCGTGGTGGGTACATTGGTAGAGGTCGGTCGTGGCAAGATGACTCTCGAGGGATTCCGACAAGTGATTGAAAAGAAAGATAGATGTTCGGCAGGAAATTCCGTACCGGGACATGCACTCTTCTTGGTGGATGTGGGGTATCCGGAGGAATTGTTTGAATAAAAAGAATGGGACTCGATTGAGCCCCATTCTTTTTAATAATTGATTATAAGCTGTCGCCAAAATCTTCGCGGAACTTTTCCATCAAGCGGTTAGGCCAGTTGCTGGTTGGTTCCAAACCACCCATGAAGAAGCGGAGCACCTTGGGTTCGTAAACAAACTTCAAACCACCAATGAGGTGACGATTGTCGTACAACCAGTGCATGCGGTCGATTACATAGTTGATTTGTGACAATGTGAATACACGACGAGGTACAGCCAAACGGAGCAATTCAACATCGGCAGGAATTTCATTGCCATTTTCATCGCGAGTACTTGATACAGTACCACGTTCCATACCACGAACACCCGAGATAAGGTAGAAGGCAGCTGCCAAGGCACCGGCAGGGTATTGGTCTTGTGGAATGTGGCTACAGAATTCCATCGCGTTGACGTGAGCACCCAACACACCCGGAGGAGTTACCATAGGTACACCGCGTTTTTCGAGTTCAGTAACCAGGTACTTGATGAATTCAGGACTCTGGCTGATAGCTGTTTCGTCCAATGTTTCGTACATACCTACGGTCATGGCTTCGATTTCGCGAACAGAGATACCACCGTAAGTCAAGAAACCTTCGAACAAAGGAATCAAAGCTTCCATCTGTCCGTAAAGTTCGCGTTGGTTGGTACAGATACCACCACCACGAGAAGAAGTCAACTTACGAGCCGAGAAGTAAACGATATCGGCCAAGCCGGTCATCATCTTCAGGATTTCGCCCAATGAGTTTTCTTTCCACTTGTCTTCGCGTTGCTTGATGAGGTAAGCATTTTCGCCCAAGAGTGATGCGTCGAGCACAA
>JAFVTL010000134.1 GCA_017503235.1 Bacteroidaceae bacterium
GAACAGGTCGTACAGGGACTCGTATCCAACAGAGTATCGTAATTAGCAAAGTTAAAGCGGAGCTGCTAGGCAGCTCCGCTTGTTGTTTATGATGAGAATATCGAGAGATATACCATCACGATGCTGACAATGATAAGGGGTATTCCACCGAGACGGATGTTTAAAAGGAATGCTTTTGATGGTTTTGCTTTTCCATCATACTTCCATTTTTCCAAGAAAAAGAATGTTGCTGGACGAATTATCGCCGTGATTCCCGTAATCAAGAGAATCAATCCAAGTATTACTCCCATGCTTGCCTAATTCATGCAATAGGTGGCATACGCATATGGAGCAACTTTGGTAGCCACAAGTTCTTTTGTGTTTTCATTGTCTTCATCAGGCTGGAAATAATATTTAACATCTTGCACAAATTCGATGTAGGTTGTTGTGGCCCCAGAGTTCCACTGATTTTTGATGACATTGACCGGGCGGTTGTACTTAGGGGATACATATGTGTAGTTCTCATCATGGCTCTTGACATCCGAGAGGCCGTTGGATGTGTACCGCATAACATGGTGATCTTCGATGTTTGTTGTGTGGAGAATGCCCTCCAAATAATATGTATTATGGGGTTCGGAGTACAACCATACAAATCTTGGGGTTGTAGTGTAGACAGCATCAATAGTGTAGGAACAAGGGGCCTCCAAGTCGGGGGATGCTCCAATCATTTCATAGGGTGCCCACGAAATGATTTTTGAATAGCTCAGGAGTTCCGAGACAAACTTGCCGATGTAAGTTTCGATAAGCGCTGACAGATAGAATTGCGTTTCGTCAGCGTCCATAGCAATGATTGGCATGGAAACCATGCTGGAGTTAACGGTTTTGGCATAAGCAGTAACATAGTACCAATAAAGAGGTGTGTCGTCAAGGTTGATTACCTTGAGTTCTGACATGACATATCTGGTATTTACTGTATCAGTAGGTGTAGGAGGCGTGGGAGCTCCTGTGACAGATGCAGTTTGGGCGCTGCTGCCCATTAGCATATTTGCCTCATCATCGGACAAGAAGATAAATCCTCTGTTTGTTAAGGTTGCTTCAAGGAAGTCCTTCCTTTCAATCAGAGCATTCAATACGGCTTTGTTTTTAGCGGACGGATTACTTGTAAATGTTTTCTCCGCAAGATCAATATCCAAATAAATATGCCTAAGCTCACTGTCGATTGCTTCGTTAGACAATTCGCTCTCAGAAGGAAGCGACAAGGAGCCGATTGTACGTGTAGAAGGCTGTGTGTGCGCCTCAATAATCATATTTACAGCATCAGCTGACACTGATTCTTTAGCTGTATTGCTATGGTATGAAGTGAAGGCCGAATCGTGAATCGGTTCATCAACGGCAAATGCGGTGCTGCTCATAGAAAACAAGAAAGCAACACAAAGAAATACACACATAGCTTGCTTTTTCATTACTGTTACCCTCCTTTGAGTCAAACATAGTCCCATATGAGTATTATAAATTCTTATCTCAAAATGGTGCGCAAACGAATGCAGGAAATAGGTTTATACATTACCCATGGGAGTCACCCTCCTTCTTGTGTTTCTAATTATCATTACGATTTTGCGGATGGGAACAGGGACACATACGGGAAAAATAAATTATGCAGCTCTACAACAACACGGATCTCTAATTAAGCTGTGTCAAAGGAGCATTGCGCGGTCTTGGAAATATGGTATAATTGCACCAACATGTCCTGGGAGGGATCGCAATGCTCATTTATTTGGCAATGATTGAATCGGATGAGGATAAATCCAAATTCGAGATTATTTATAATTCATATAAAAAGTTGATGCTTTATCAGGCAAATACCATTCTGGGCGACACGAATGATACAGAGGACGTGGTTCATAAGTCGTTTTTGAAGATTATAAAAATAATTGACCAAATTGAAGTGGCGAAGTGTCCCAAAACAAGGAACTTAGTCGTAACTATAGTAGAGAGAACTGCAATTGATCTTTACCGGCGTCGACAAAAGGTGCCGATTGTTGCTATGGATGAAGAGTACATCAATGTACCGGAACCAAAAGACATTGAAGATTTGCATGATAAGGCGGATCTTGCTGCTGCGATGGCAATGTTGCCGACTAGATACCGTGAGGTGCTGTTGTTGAGGTATGACAGCGGTTTTACAGAAGCGGAAGTAGCGGTAATCCTCTCAATGTCGCAGGAAAATGTCCATAAGACTGTCCAGAGGGCAAAAAAGAAACTGAGTGAGATTTTGGAAAGGCAGGAGGCGTGAGCGTATGAAGATAACAGACGAAATGTTGTTTGAACACGCAGCCGAGGCCCGTGACATTTGGCTTAGCACCCTACCTGACGATGAAGATATTCCGGATATTCCGACATCAAAGAAATTTGAAAAAAAGATGCAGAAGCTCATCAAGGAGCAGCGGCGTACTCCCAAGACTAACAAAATTTTGAGATACATGAAACAAACCGTTGCTGCGGTTCTTGCGGTTGCAATTTTGTCCTTCGGCGGGCTTATGACAGTGGAAGCCTATCGTGAAAAGGTGGTAGAAATTGTTGTCCATGTGTTCCACGAACTGACAGATTATCGGTTTGCTTCTGAGAAATCTGAAGTCGGTGAAGTTGTGTTGCCGGAGATATCTTTTGGATATGTGCCGGAAGGAATGGAAGAAATCACCGACAACGTTTTTGCAGACAATAGCAGATATATTGTTTATGAAGATGATGATGGGAATTTCTTTGAATTAACGCAAACAGCGATTGGCTCTAATGGAGCATTTGGTACTATTCTTGATACGGAGGATTCAAATTACGAGATGACAAGTATCAATGGAAACGAGGCGTTTTCCAATGTTAAAGACGGAAATGCTAGCGTTCTTTGGAACTATGATAATGTAGTTTACGATCTCTACGGAAATATCGAATTGACGGATCTCAAGAACATTGCCGAAAAAATAAAAATTATTGAAAACTGAGTGTCCCTGTGAACACCTCCTTCTTCGTAACTATAGCTAGTAACGAAGGA
>JAFVTL010000135.1 GCA_017503235.1 Bacteroidaceae bacterium
GTCTTCTGAGTAGCAGTTGTAGAGTGAACTGTAGTCATCAAACCGTCAGTGATACCCCACTTGTCGTTCAATACCTTAGCGATAGGAGCCAAACAGTTAGTAGTACAAGAAGCGTTAGAAACGAATTGAGTACCCTTAACGTACTTATCCAAGTTAACGCCGCATACGAACATAGGAGTAGCATCCTTAGAAGGAGCAGACATTACTACATACTTAGCACCAGCTTCGATGTGAGCCTGAGCCTTATCCTGAGAAAGGAACAAACCTGTAGATTCAACTACATATTCAGCTTCGATTTCGTTCCACTTCAAGTCAGCCGGATTTCTTTCAGCTGTTACGCGGATAGCCTGACCGTTAACGATCAACTTGCTGTTTTCAACGTCAGCTTCGATAGTTCCTTCGAACTGTCCGTGCATAGTGTCATATTTCAACATGTATGCCAAGTAATCTACTGGACACAAGTCGTTGATACCTACGATCTGGATGTCATTGCGAGTCTGAGCTGCGCGGAATACGAAACGGCCGATACGACCGAAACCGTTAATACCTACTTTAATCATTTTGTTTTTAATTTTTAAAAGGTTTTATAAATATTGCTTTTAAACACTCTTTTTTTGTTGAAAGAAGGCATTTGAGAAATTTTTTCTGAAATGCACTGCAAAAGTAAGAATTTGTTTTTATATTCGCACACAAAATCTTATTAAAATATAAAAAAATGGGAAAAAGTACTTTTTTGCAGGACTTCAAGGCATTTGCCATGAAGGGTAATGTAGTAGACATGGCAGTCGGTGTCATCATCGGCGGTGCGTTCGGAAAGATTGTGACTTCTGTAGTCAATGACATCATCATGCCTCCTATCGGCTTGTTGGTGGGTGGTATGGATTTCAAGGACCTGAAGTATGTGATGCAGGAAGCTGTGCCTGAAAAGTTGAACGAAGCCGGCGAAGTGATTGAAGCTGCTGTACCTGAAGTGACTTTGAATTACGGTAATTTCCTGCAACAGACATTCGACTTCCTCATCGTCGCATTCTCTATCTTCTTGTTTGTTAGCCTTATCAAGAAGATGAGCGAAAAGAAGAAAGTGGAAGAACCGGCAGCTCCGGCTCCTCCTCCTGCACCGAGCAAAGAAGAAGTTTTATTGACAGAAATTCGTGATTTGTTGAAGGAACAATCAAAATAATGATTATCTTTGTGCCCGAATTAAACAAAGTGGTTGATAATACATTATTATAATATGCAACAGATTATCATATCCCATCGTTCAGGAATGCAGAATGTGCGCTTCACAGCAAGGGTATGTCGAATTATGTTGTACGGAGAAATATAAAAAGTGCGTGCGGTTTCCAATCTGATTTGGATGCCGCATGTTTTTTGTAGCCAATCAATTTGAATTGAAACTTTTTTAAATCATCAGAAAGAATATGAAACAAGACATGATTGTGATTCTGGATTTGGGTAGCCATGAAAATACCGTGGTAGCCAGAGCCATCCGCGCATTGGGTGTATACAGCGAAATCTATCCGCACGACATCACCTCTGCTGAGTTGAAGGCATTGCCTAACGTGAAAGGTATCATCATCAATGGTGGTCCCAACAACGTGATTGATGGTGTTGCCATCGATGTACTTCCTGAAATCTATGAAGCCGGTTTCCCTGTAATGGCTGCCGGTCACGACAAGGCACTTTGCGAAGTCAAGCTCGCTCAGTTCGAGAACGACGAAGAAGCTATCAAGCAAGCCGTGAAGTCTTTCGTTTTCGATACATGCAAGGCCGAAGCCAACTGGAACATGAAGAACTTCGTGGCCGACCAGGTGGAACTCATCCGTCACCAGGTAGGCGACAAGAAAGTTCTCCTCGCCCTCTCGGGTGGTGTTGACAGCTCTGTTGTGGCCGCCCTCCTTCTCAAGGCCATCGGCGAAAACCTCGTTTGCGTTCATGTCAACCATGGTCTCATGCGTAAGGGTGAATCTGAAAATGTAATCGAAGTCTTCCGCAACCAGCTTTGTGCCAATCTCGTGTACGTAGATGCTACCGACCGCTTCCTGGGTCTCCTCGAAGGCGTGGCCGATCCTGAAAAGAAGCGTAAGATTATCGGTACTGAGTTCATCCGTGTGTTTGAAGAAGAAGCCCGCAAGCTCGATGGTATCGACTTCCTTGGTCAGGGTACCATCTATCCGGACATTGTAGAATCAGGTACCAAGACCGCCAAGATGGTGAAGAGCCATCACAACGTAGGTGGTTTGCCTGAAGACCTTCAGTTCGAACTCGTTGAACCGTTGAAGCAACTCTTCAAGGACGAAGTTCGTGCTTGTGGTGTAGAACTCGGTCTCCCCTACGAAATGGTATATCGTCAGCCGTTCCCAGGTCCGGGCTTGGGTGTACGTTGCTTGGGTGCCATCACTCGCGACCGTCTTGAAGCGCTCCGCGAATCGGATGCTATCCTCCGCGAAGAGTTTGCCCTCGCTGGACTCGACAAGAAGGTATGGCAATACTTCACCATTGTGCCCGACTTCAAGAGTGTAGGTGTTCGTAACAATGCCCGTTCATACGACTGGCCGGTTATTATCCGTGCGGTGAACACCATTGACGCCATGACCGCAACCATCGAACACATCGACTGGGCCATCCTCGACAAGATTACCAAGCGTATTCTTGATGAAGTCCCAACCGTAAACCGTGTTTGCTACGACATGTCGCCGAAACCAAGTGCGACTATCGAGTGGGAATAAGAAGCAATCATTAACCAATTTAAATGAAACAGCCATTCTGAAACCTCAGTTTGGCTGTTTTTTACTCATACCATGAAACATTATCTACTATCTCTTGGCTTGGTTGTCATGCTGATGGCATGCACCACGTCGCCCGAAGTGAAAAACATTTCTAAGTCGGCCCAGCAAGAGGCCATCAACGCCATTCAGGCACAAGCCCCTTCATGCGATGCCGACCTTCTGCAGCGAGGCGTCACTCAGGCAGCATCGTTGTGGCAACCCTCTGATGGTACTGAAGAAGAGTTCATCCAGTTCGTGAAGGAAAACTACCAGACCGACGCCGATGCCCGTCGTCAGTTGTTCGACAAACTCTGTACCGCTTTTGAAGTGCTGTTCGGAACCTCCAACCAAGTTTCTGTCGAGTTGGGCTTACCCACCGTCCTTGCCGGTCCTGAACCTACCACCATCGACTACATCATGAGTGCCTACAACCCCTATTCACACATGTGGAATGACCTCTACGAAAACAAAGTGGCCTTCATGACCGTCTTGAACTTCCCTAACTACACCCTCGATGAAAAGAACCGCCTGGGTGACGCTTGGAACCGTGAGGAATGGGCTTACGCACGCATGGGCGACATGTTCACTTCGCGTGTGCCTTCCGACCTTACCAAACAAGCCGGACAGGCCAATGCCGATGCTGAGAACTACATTGCCAGCTACAACATCATGATGGGCCATCTGCTCACCGAAGAAGGCCAGAAGCTCTTCCCCGAAGACATGGTCCTCCTCTCTCATTGGAACCTGCGTGATGAAATCAAGTCCAACTATGCCAATCTGCCACATGCCTACGAAAAGCAGGAAATGATTTACAAGGTGTTGGAACACGTCATCCAGGGAACTATCCCACAAGTCGTCATCAATAACCCTGCTTACGACTGGGCGCCGTTCAGCAACCGCACTTGGAAGGACAATCAGGAAGTGACCCTCAGTGCTGAAGAAAACCGGCGCTATGAACGCATCCTGGCTCATTTCACCGCCATGAAGGAGATAGACGCTTACGTGCCCCAACAACCCACCGGCATCATCCGCAACTTTGAAGGTAGTATGGAAATCATGCCACAGGAAATCGAAGACCTCTTCGTCAACCTCATCTCCTCGCCACAAATCAAGCAGGTGAGCGAACGCATCCGCCAGCAATTGGGACGCGAACTCCGCCCCTACGACATTTGGTACGATGGATTCAAGAGCCGTAGTGCTATCTCTGAAGATGACTTGACCGCACAGACACGTGCGAAATATCCTAATCCGCAAGCTTTCGAAGCCGACATGCCACGTATGCTCGAAGCCCTCGGCTTCTCCAAATCCGATGCTGCCTTCCTCGCTAGCAAGATCAGTGTGCAGGGTGCCCGTGGTTCGGGTCATGCCCTCGGTGCATCCGGCCGTTGGCAGAACTCCCTCCTCCGTACCCGCATCGGTGCCGAAGGAATGGATTATAAAGGCTACAACATCGCCGTTCATGAGTTCGGTCACAACGTCGAACAAACCATCGACCTTTATCACATCGACCACTACACTTTGAGCGGAGTGCCCAACACCGGTTTCACCGAAGCTCTTGCTTTCGTTTTCCAGAAACGTGACCTCATGCTGATGGGCTACGACCAGGCGGTGGACGACAATACCACTCTCGACATCTTCTGGGGACTGTATGAAATCATGGGTGTATCGTTGGTAGACATGCGCATGTGGCAATGGCTCTATGCACATCCCGATGCCACCGCCCAGCAGTTGCGCGAAGCCACCCTTGCCATTGCCAAGGAAGTGTGGAACACCTACTACTATCCGGTGTTGGGCGAGCAAGACTCCCCCATCTTGGCATGCTATTCACACATGGTCAACGCTCCGATGTACTTGCCCAATTATCCTTTTGGCCACATCGTAGAGTTCCAGTTGGAAGAGCATCTTGCCCAGTTCCCCACCAAGCAAGCCTTTGCCGACGAAATTATGCGCATCTACAAGTTGGGCAAACTCACTCCCAACCAATGGATGCAACAAGCCGTTGGTGCCAAAGTCAGCACTACTCCCATTCTGAATGCGGTGGAAGCCATTTTAAAGAAGTGATACTTTGAATGTCTAATAGCAATATCCCCGGCTTGTGAAGTCGGGGATATTTTGTTTTTTGGTTAATAATAATTGAAAAAAGGTTTATTCTTTAATTATTCTTCCCAATACAGTATCCTTATAGGCATTAAAAATGTTCAATTTCACCATTTTGTATTCAGGAATACTTTCCAAATATTCAAGTTCGAATACCAGTCGTGGTTCCTTATCTTCGCTTTCGGGATGAATTTCCGCTTTGTTACCAATACGGGCAATACGGATGAGATAGAGGTCGCGCACACCCTTGCCCTTGATGTAGGGCATGAGGTTCGGTTTATCTTCTTGGCACCCTTCTCGTATTGCCATTTCGGCAATTCTGTTTCAGAGATAAAGAATTCTTCAGGCACAAATTCTTCATCAACCAAATTGCCACCCAATGTCTGATATGGGCCATCATATACAGGCGTTGCATCTACAGAATATACCTTGCGGTCCACCATCAGCCCTACATTGCCAAACGGACTCTCCTTCTTGCCTTTGTTGAAACCGGCAGATACTTCGGGAATAGTTCCTTCTATATTGAATTCAGACAAAGTACCTTGCTTCTGTGTGAAAGGGAAAGCCTTGGCTAATACGCCATCGTAGTTTACCCAATCTGACATCTTTTCTATCTGACCGGCTACGACTGAATAGGACAAACCAGTGCTATGTAAATATTGAAACGTAGCATAGAAAGTTCTTGAACGGACGATAGGAAATATTTGAAACTTCCTATCGTCCGTTTTGATATTTCCATAGCATAGTTTCGCTTGTCGTATGGCATTGAGTTATCCTTCGTAAAGCGGCGTTTTATCATTCGTGGTGTGCCGTTCCGTGACTCGTAGTATGGCATACTATGATTCGTAAAGTGCCACTTTATGAAAAGCCGGTAATTGTGGGCGGATTTTGCTTGAAACTTTGGGTGAAAACTGCTTCTACAATGAACTTAACAAGTTCGCAAAATATGAATCAGATGAATCAGGATGCGCTAACCTTCTGATTCACAACATCAAATCCTGACTCTTTTTGCCTGATTTTTTGGTTTTGAAAGAATCAGCCTTCCAACAGACGATGTTGCTTCCCCTAAAGGTCATAAAACAACGAGATATCCACTATAAACCAATGTTTTACGATGCATAAACCTATGCTTTACAATGTAAATACCGGCACTTTTCCTGACTTTTCTAAAACCTAAAAATCAGCCAAAAGTGTCAGGGATTAGCTCTGTAAATCAACGCATTAAGCTATCCTGACACTTTTGACAGATATTTTTGGCACCTATTGGTCAGAACCAATGATAGAGAGTCCCTGTTTTTACTCTTCTACCGGTCCTTCTTTACCGTTCACCCATTTGATGACGCGGCAGGGATTGCCCACCGCTACGCAATCGGAAGGGATGTCGCGGGTCACTACGCTTCCGGCGCCGATGACGGTGCGGTCGCCAATGGTCACTCCGGGACAGATGGTGGCATGGCCGCCTATCCAGCAGCGCTCGCCTATGCGTACGGTGCGACAGGTTTCCCATTGGTCGCGCTCGTCAGCATCGGTGGGGTGCCCGGCGGTGAAGATATGGACACCGGGGGCTATCAGGGTCTTGCGGCCGATGTACACGCCTCCCCCGTCGAGGATGGTGCAACCGAAGTTGATAAATACGCCTTCGCCGGCAAAGATGAGGTTTCCGTAGTCGCAATAGAAGGGTGGCTCTACATAGACATTGGGAGCTGAGTGGGGCAACAGCTCGCGGGTGATGTCCGCCATGGTGGGCTCGTGGTATTCGGTGATGTTCAGTCGACGCAGGAGTTTCTTCACTTCGTCACGCCAGGCATACATTTCGGGGGTATGGGCGTTGTAAGGCTCTCCGTTGGTCATCCGGCGCAATTCATCCTGAAGAGCGGGATTCTGTTCAAGTTCTTCTTTTCGGGTCATCCTTTTGAGTTATGAGTTGTGATTTATGAGTTATGGGTTATTTCCCTTATGGCACTGAGGTAGTTCTTCAGCGAGCCGCTCTTCATGAGTTTCTTGTAGAGCTTGCGTCCTATTTCCTCCTCGGCATACTCCCAGAAGGTGCGTAGTTTGTTCAGCAGTTGGGCGTCGCTGTTCATCAGGGGTTGCCAATGCTCCATAAGGGCTTGATGGAGGTCTGTCATCAATTTGCGTCGTTTCTCGGGGCTCCACTCCTGCCCTGTGGCATATTCGATGGCCAACGAAGGGCGTGCAAGGAGTCCGCGACCGATCATGACTCCGGCCAGACGTGGATAAGCTTCCTCCAACGAACGGATATCGGCCAGGGTGTGTATGTCACCATTATAGACAAGCGGATGCCGGCAGGCTTCGTAGAAAGCCCGGAAGGATTCCATGTCGACCTCCCCCTTGTACTGCTGGGTACCGATGCGCGGATGGAGGGTGATGTGCGTGAGTGGCAGGGCATTGAGCACTTCGAGCACAGGCCGCCATTCGTCCTTGTCTTCCCATCCGAGGCGCATCTTGATGGAGAACTGGATTTGGGGGCGTTCTTCGATGGCTTGGGCAATGGAACGGATGATGTCAGTTTGAGCCAGAAGGCCTGCCCCACGGCCATGCTTGGCTTGCATGGGGAACGGGCAGCCCATGTTAAGGTCAATGCGCGTGTAGCCTCGTTGGGCCACCTCGGAGGTGAGGTATTCGAACTCCTTGAGTGACTTCATAATGATTTGGGGAACGACGGGCACTCCCTCGTTGTATTCAGGACGGATGTCGCGCACCTCCTTACTACGGAGGCCCCCTCCTTCCATGCGGATGAAGGGGGTGTAATAGTGTTCTACTCCTCCCACCAGTCGGTGGTGGATGCGCCGGTAGGCGTCGTCGGTATGGCCCTGCAAAGGGGCGAAATGGATGGGGAGCATAGGCTTTATTTCTTTTTCTTGAAGAGGTCGAGTGCTTTGTTCAGTACCTTGCCGGCCACTTCCTGCTTGGTGGGCTTGGTTTTGGCCGAGTCGGTGGCGGTGGTGTCCTTCTGGATGCCAAGGAGTTTGCTACCGAGGTCTTCGACGGCCTGCTTGGCGGCTTGCTTGGCCAGGCCTTCCATGTCGATGCCAACCTTAGGCGAGGTGAACGAGCCACCGATGGTCATGTCGACGGTGCCCAGCTTCGAGAGTTTGCCTACTGATTGGGGAATGGTAATCTTGCCCACATAGTCGATGGTTTGGTCGAGGCCGGTACTTCCGCTCAGGTTCATGGCGTATTCGCCCAACTTGAGGTCGAAAGGCTTGGTGTTCACACGTCCGTCCTTGATGGTGAAGTCGATGGTAAGGTTCTTGACGTTGATGTCCTTGAGGCCGGGCTTCTTGACGATGTCGGCCACCTGGTCGATGACCTTCACACCACTTAGGTTGAGGTCGCTGGTAGAGAGCTTGCCGCTACCCTGCATGGTGGGGATGACGGGGCTCATCTGTTCGTCGAGTTGGGTGTCGATGTTCATCTGTCCCGAGAAGCTGCCCTTCAGTCCTTCGAAGATAGGTGCCAGTTGCTTCACCATGTCGAGCTCACGATAGGCGTCGGCAAAGGTGATGTCCTTCATGGCGAATCCGGCGTTGAGGCTGGCAGGTGCCTTGTCGGGGGTGGCATAGGCTCCGTTCACGGTCACACTACCTTCCATGGTGTTGAGTGCCAGGTTCTTCATGTTCACCTGTTGGTTCTTGACGATGAGTTGGCCTTTGAGGTTAGCGAACTTCATTCCGTCAAACAACACTTCCTTCATGTTGGCCTGCATCTGGAAATCGATGTTGTCGGGGATGCGGATGATGCCCATGGAGGTCGTGTCGGTAGTGGCCACGGCGGTGGTGTCGGTGGTCATGAAATCGTCGAGGTTCAAACGGTTGCTCTGCAAGTTGAGGGTACCTTTCAGGGTACTTCCCTTCAAGGCGAAAGCCATGTAGTTTTCAAAACGGCTGTCGAGGGTCAAGTCGTTTTCACCCAAACGGACGGTTGTTTCGCTCAGTTGCAGATAGCGGGGATTGAAGGTGAAGGTGGACTTCTGGATGTCTACATCGGGGATGTCCTTCATCTGAAGCTTCATGTCGCTCAGACGGATGTTTCCTGAAGCCTGCACCTTGTCGTATTGTTCCTTTTCGATGTACGACATGCGTCCGTTCAAGGTCATGTCAGCATCGACAAGGCCATTGAGGGTCATGTCTTCCAACGGATAGACGTCCTTCACCTTGCCCAGATCGAGTTTGCCACGAGCCGAGGCATTGAAAGCAAGATCGGTCATCGGGTTGCTCACCTCGGCCGTGATGCTGAACGGATTGCCGGCCATGACGAAATTGAAGGGGTTGACCAGGATGGTGGTTGCATCGGCGGAGCCTCCTTCGTTCTTTACCAAGGCGGAGATGTTGATGCCGTTCACACCGGCGGGAAGTGACGGATAGCGGAACATGGCGTCCTTCACATCGAGCATTACCTCGAATCGAGGGAGGATGCTGTCGCCCACCATCGGGCCTTGTGCATAGGCGTTGAGGGTGGCTTTCCCATCGGTCTTCAGTCCTTCAAAGTCCTTGGCATAGATGGCTGGGATGAGCGAAAGCACTTCCTTGAAGCCCACTTCGTTAGTGTTCAGCTTCATGTCCATGTCCATATTTCCTTCTGGGGTCAATGCTACCCATCCGTCGATGCCTGCCTGGATGGCGTTCAGACGCAAAGAGTTCTTGTTCAGGGTGTAACGATTGTTGGCAAAGTCGGCCTGAATGTCCATATCGGCTTGGATGGTTGCTTCGTTCAGGAAGGCGATGCCGCCCATGACATAAGTGAGCGATGGGGTTTCGGCTTGCAGGTGGAGCAGACTTTCGTCGCTGGCGAAATCGCCCGAAAGGGTGGCGCCAAACTTCTTCATTTCAGCATACATTCCTGCTTGTCGATCGTCGTATATTAGGTTCATGTCCTTCACTCCCAGTTGGCGCAGCTTGATGCGGAAGGGTGCTGAGGTGGTGTCAGAAGCGGTTTCTTCGACTTCGTCGGAGGGTTTCATCACATCCCAGTTGGGTCGTCCGTCCTTGAGTACAATGGCACGGATGCTGGTGCGGTCGACCAGAATCGTGGAGATGTCGAATCCTTCGTCGCCAAAGAGCGAGAGTACATCGACTGTAGCGGTCAGTTCCTTAGCCTTGACCAACGTATCGTTTTCAAATTCTCCTACTCCCTTCAGCCAGAAATCCTCTAGTGTGAGTGAAGCTTTCGGAAAGTTGCTTATCAGACTGATGTCGAGGGTACTGAAGTCGAATTGGGCGTTCAGCATCTTGTTTCCCTCCTGCTTGATGAGGGTTTCCACCTTTCCGCGGAATGCGAAAGGAAGAACGATGAGGAGCAATAGGAAGGCTCCTATTACAATCCCTGCAATTTTCAATGTTTTCTTCATGGGTCGTTTATTGTTTATTGTTAGATATTAGGATTCATTCACCCAGGATGGTTGCCACTACCCTACGGCTTCCTCCATAGTTGCGGAACTCGCACAGGTAGATGCCTTGCCAGGTGCCCAGATTCAGGCGTCCGCCGCTGATGGGGATGGTGAGGCTCGGCCCGATGATGCTCGACTTGGCATGGGCGGGCATGTCGTCAGCGCCTTCGAACGTGTGTTCGTAGTAGGGCTCACGTTCCTTCACCAAGTGGTTGAAGATGGATTCCATGTCGGTGCGTACGTCGGGGTCGGCATTTTCGTTGATGCTCAGCGCAGCACTGGTATGTTGGATGAAGAGGTTCAACAATCCCGTCTGAGGCAAGGCTGGAAGTTGGCGAAGCACTTCTTCGGTGACGAGGTGGAAACCTCTTGAACGTGCCCGAAGGCTGAATGTGGTTTGTTGTATCATGAGGAGTTATGCGTTATGGTCGTTGTAAATCATTAGAACAGGCTTTTCATTTTCCGATATATCAAGGTGGTGTTGATGGCCGATACGATGAGGAACAGGACGATTCCTGCACCGATGGCCAACCAAGGTGCACCGGTATCGATGGGGAGCCCCATCTCGTCCATCAGGTTTGAATAGACGTGACGCACGAGGAGGACGATGGCGGTAGAAAGCACCAGCACCAGTCCGTTGAGAAGCACCGTCATGGCTTGATATGGAAACGCTACCTTGCGTGTGGAGTACCCGATGAGAAGGAGGTTCTCCAGCTTGTAGGTGTTCTTTTGCAGAAGCAGGAAGATGCTGAGCATGAGGATGTAGAGCGAAAGGATGCTGATGACAAGCCCTACCGAGAGCACGATGCCCACAATGATTCTCAGAAACCAGGCTGCCTTTCCGTTGTCCAACTTGTCGTTTTCGGTTTCATAGCCTTTGTCTTCAAAGAAACGGGCGATGCGTTCGTCGGTGGGATTGTTCACCTCAATAATGAGGCGTGAAGGTCCCTTCTGCTTGCCTTCCGCATATTGGGTATTGGCCCATTTCATGAATGCGTCAGGAACCAGGATGGTGTTCAGTCGGTTGGAGAAACCCACGATGCGCCCCTTGTAGTTGTCCCTCTTACCCTTTCCCGCAATGCGGATGTCGAGGCTGATGGTGCCCATCAGTCCTTCAGATATCTGAGGAAGACTCCGGCTCTGGGCAAAACCGAAGTTATAGAGATTGAGATAGTTGCGAGGGATGATGATGGGGATGGTCCCGTCGCCGGGCGTAAAGCGCCATTTGTCGGTTTCGATATCGACAAATTCATCGGGTACCGATTCGAAGAACATGGCCGTAGACATCTGTATACCTTCAATCCCCAATCCGGCCGAAACCTGGAAATGTGAAGAAGTGAACGGGCCTACACTTTCGGTGAAGGGCTGTTCCTTAACTTCCTCAATATCAACATTGGAGAACTGGTTGCTTCGACCAAGGAATGAACCCAACGTGCTGACTTTCTTGCTCACTACGATGTAGTCTTTCTTCAGGAAGCTGTCCGACTGGGTGAAGATGGGCAACACATCGTTGTAGAACTGGATGCCCAGCAACACGATGACCATACCACAGAGGTTGGCCAGGAAGAATCCGGCCAGTTGTGCCACGCTGATGTGGTGGCGAAGGAGTTTCCATATCAGTTTCATAGCTTCCAGATTTGTTGGTAATCCATATTCAGATGCTTGCCGATGGAGGTGACTATCACGCCGGCTTCCTGACGGGTGGCTTCTTCTTGTAGCAAGGAGGCCATGATGTCAGCATTCGTGTCATCGAGGTGGCTGGTAGGCTCGTCGAGGAAGATGAAGTCGAACGGTTGGCAGAGGGCGCGTATCAAGGCTACTCGTTGTTGCTGTCCGAACGACATGCGTCCGACGGGTGACTGCATCTTGTCGGCTATGTCCAGCCTTTCAAACCATTCCTTTATCTCGTTCTTGCTCTTGAAACCGGTCAGCGAATTCTTGATTTGTACATTCTCCCATGCGGTTAATTCGGCAAAAAGACGCAGCTCCTGAAAGAGCATGCTGATGGATTTCTTCCGGATTTCTGTCCATTCGTTCATGCCCAGACTCCGGATGTTCTTTCCATCGAATCCGATGATGCCTTGATAGTCGTCTCTATATCCATATATGTAGCTGCATAACGATGATTTGCCGCTTCCCGAACTGGCTTCAATCAGGATGGATTGGCCACGTTGCAGCTCGATGTGGCGGTGCCATACATCGGATACAATGCTATCCCTACCGGCAAAGGCTTGTGGAAGGGTCTGTTGTAGGGTGATGGTATTCATAGTTTTTCGAGGGTTTTTACCAAAGTCTCGAGTACGTTGGCACGTTTGTCCTTCATCTGTATGTCGAGTGTGAACTTCTCCCATTCCTGAGCGTTCAGGACGATGTCTTCACATCCTCCGGTCAGTAAGTCAATGAGTTTCCAAGTTTCCTTGCCCGCCAAGGTGTGTGCAGCATAGGGATTTTCCCTCATTTCATCCATCAGGCTGGCTGCATTGATGACTCCAATCAGTCGGTTCTTGCGAGCTTCTGATGCCCATGGACGATTGTCGAGCGACACTCCGTAGGTTCGGCCGGCTTCTTCGGCCAAGGTGTGACGGTTGGTGATGTAGAGCACGTCATTCTTCACACCAAACCAGTGAATGCCCAGATAGCTCTTCAGGGCGTATTGGTTGGGGGCTGTGTCGTACAAAGCTACCTGTCCGCCAGACATGGCCAATAACGGTCGAAGTTCCTCAAAAGTTTCAAGGAATTGGTCGTTGGTTACTTGAGCATAAGCTATCCATCCTCCGTTCAGGAAGGATTGCATCCCGATGCTCACATCGCCGATTATCGATGCGAAGATTCGTTCGATGTCGATGGGCAATGGTGGGTTTTGCATAAATTGACGGATGGAAGGATTCTGGCAAAGGGTATTGTAGATGGTTTTTCCATCCATGTTCACCCCTGCCCAAGTCATGCTCTTGCCCGGATAGGCATTCATGAATTTTCCTTGGATGGGCATCGTCATCTTGTCCATTGATTGGTAGAAGGCTTGTACGGCGGGGTTCTTGGTGGCATCTTTGGCCTCGATTTGGATGAGACCCTTTTCGAATCGGATGTTGACCAAATGGCGGATGTCTTCCAAGCGGATGTCGGCAGGTAGTCCCATGCGCAAGAAAGTAGTCCATTGGTCGGGTATCAGACTGAAGTCCGTCAGCAGACAGATGTCGGCATCAGAAGAAGCCAGACGCGAGTAATCACTGGAGGAAGCAAACCCCTCTCCTTCTTGTTGGCGCATGAGTGACAAGAGGGTTCCCTTGATATTTTCGGCTCCTCCCGTACGGTTGTGCATGGCCAGGAAAGTGCCGTTATTGAATGCACAAAGTGTATTCCCCATTTGTGTCCATCGGCATCCGCTCTCTTCCGTCAGGGTGTTGCAGAGATGCGATTCTTCCAACAAGTTGAACATCTTCTCCAACTTTCCTTCGTTTTTCACTTTGGCCACCAGGCCGATGGCATTGGCGTGTGGCGTGGCGAAGACATACACCTTATCCGAAAAGGAAAGTCCCGTTTCCGATGGGTCTTCCACAATCTGGCGTGCAAACCGGGCTGCATCATCCGGCAGGCTTTCTTGAATGAGTCCACCTATCTTTTCTTCAATGCTTTGTGTATTTCCGTTTCCCAAACCACCCTTGAGAGCCATGGCTTGCAAGTCGGCCGATAACATCAGCGATGCATCCTTGGGCAAGGCGTTGGTATATTCCGTATGGGGTGAGCATGCGTACATGAAGCATGCTGCTATGACCATCCCAATCGTTTTCCATCCTTTCATATCGTCTTATTTTTGATTGAACAGGTTCAAAGTGTGTATAGCCACAAGGGAGGCGGTTTCGGTACGCAGACGTGATTTGCCGAGGCTTATGGGTTGGAAACCTGCTTCGATGGCCTTTGCCACTTCTTCTTCGCTGAAATCTCCCTCAGGACCTATCAGGATGAGGGCATCCTGACCTGGTACAATCGCTTCCTTCAACAATTTCTTGTCGCCTTCGTGGCAATGACAGATGAATTTCTGTCCTTTGAAGTCTTGAGTGATGAATTTGCCGAAGTCGGTCATTTCGTTTAGTACCGGCTTATTGGGCTTGAGCGATTGCTTGATGGCCGATACGAGTATCTTTTCGACGCGTTCGGTCTTGATTACCTTTCTTTCCGAATAGCGTGTGCTCAGGAAGGTCAATTCGTCAAATCCTATTTCTGTAGCCTTCTCGGCCAACCACTCGGTGCGGTCCATATTCTTGGTGGGTGCCATGGCCAGGTGCAGCCATCCGTCCCATCCCTTTTCTGGAGTGGTGGTTTCAAGAATCTTGACTTGGCATCGTTTGCCTGTTGCGGCACTGATGACCGCTTTGTGGAAATTTCCTTTTCCATCGGTCAAGGTCACTTCATCACCTATGCCAAGGCGCAATACGCGGAGGCAATGACCGGCTTCTTCCTCGGGCAATTCGGGATTGGTGTCTATGTCGGGTGTATAGAATACGTGCATATCAATGAGTGCTTAGGGTTCGTTTTCTGTTTGTTGTTCTTCCTCCCGACGCTTGATTTCATCGCGTAGTTTGGAGGCTTGTTCGTAGTTTTCGTTCTCAACAGCTTTTTGAAGCGCTTCTTTGAGCATATCCAGGCTTATCATGTTGATGGTGACAGAGAAGGCCCCGTTTCCCATGTCGCGCAGAAATTCCTTGTCCATGATTTCGCGGAGGATAAAGATGGGGCATCCGCTTCGCAAGGCCAGTGCGATGGCATCGGAGGTGCGTGAATCTATCTGGATTTCCTCCCCGTCCTTTTCGAGGAAGAGGTAGGAATAGAAGACTCCGTCCTTGACACGGTAAATCTGTACTTTCTTCAGCTGGGCTCCCAATTGTCCGGCTAAGGAAAGGAAAAGGTCGTGTGTGAGAGGGCGTGGAGCCCGGTATTGCACCATGGCTACCTTGATGGCTTGCGCTTCGAGATGTCCGATGATGATGGGAAGCTTTCTTCCCTCACCTTCCACTTCCTCCAACACGAGTGCGTAGGCATCGGCCGGTTGGAGGGTGGTCGACATACCATGTATTTTCAGTTCGATTTCTTGCATGATTCTGTTGCTTGGTTTTCTGTTTGCTCGTGCTTGTATTTGAAGAAGATGACAAAGAGCACGGCTACTACCAGTGCGTAGCCGGCAAATATCATCCATGCCTGACTCCATCCTTCGGTTTGTGGCGAGGTGGAAGTCATGTCCACGTAGTGGTTGACTACCATTTGTGCACCGAGGTTACCCAGGGTGGCCCCTATCCCGTTTGTCATGAGTACGAACAATCCTTGTGCGCTGGAGCGTATGGATAGGTCGGTTTCCTTGTTGACAAATAACGATCCCGATATGTTGAAGAAGTCGAATGCCACTCCATATACCAGCATCGAAAGGACGAACATCCATACTCCGTTTCCTGGGTTTCCCCACCCGAACAGGGCGAATCGCAAAGCCCAACATAGCATGGCTATGAGCATGACGCGCTTGATACCCCATTTCCTCAATGCAAAGGGAATGAGAAGGATGCAGAAGGTTTCGGACATCTGGGAGAGCGAGATGAGGGCGTTGGCGTGTTGCACTCCAAAGGTACCTGCATATTCGGGGATGGACTTGAAACTGCTGAGGAATGGGTTGGCATATCCGTTGGTTATCTGTAGGCAGATGCCCAGAAGGCCTGAGAACAGGAAGAATATGGCCATTCGTCGTTGCTTGAACAGGCTGAAGGCACGCAATCCCCATGCGTCAGCCATGCTCTTACGGGTATTGTTGACGGGACATGTAGGCAGGGTAAGCGCGTAGATAGCCGTGATTATCCCGATTGTTCCGCTTAAATAGAACTGGCGGCTATCGGCTTGAAAGCCCATGAGGTCGGTGATGAGCATCGTGCAGATGAAGCCCACCGTTCCCCAGAAACGGATGGAGGGGAATGCCTTCATGGGGTCCTTACCCGTTTTCTCGAGTGCTGTATAGGCTACGGAATTGGATAAGGCTAATGTAGGCATGAAGAACCCGATAGCAAGCGTATAGAGGGTTATCAGGGTGCCAAAGGCTTCTCCACCTGTGGTAAGACCGATGTAACCCATGGCTATCTTTGCCAGGGCGCTCATGAAATGGCAGAGTGAAAGCATCTTCTCGGCAGGTATCCAACGATCGGCCACTATACCCATGAGGGCTGGCATGAAAAGGGCCGTCACGCCTTGCATGGCATAGAAATAGCCTATTTGGGCTCCCATGCCTGCTCCTACGAGATAGGTTCCCATGGAGATGAGGTAAGCGCCCCATACTCCAAATTCAAGGAAGCTGAGTAATGATAACCTGAATTTCATGGATGGTCTCTTTGGTTTTTTGTTCTTTCTGTCCGTTATCTTTTCAGAAGGCCTATCTTCAGGTTAAGCTTAAAGTAGTACACCCCGTTTTCGCGTTCAAGGTATCCGTACTTGTCCTTGTTGGTGGAGCCTTTCTCCAATCTTGTATTTTTGTAGAGGAATTCGGCAAAGGTATCCTTGTCCGCCTTTTGGTAGGCGATGACTTCGCCTTGCGCGTCCATCATCAGGAATCCGGCGATGGCTGAATCGGTGCCGTTGTATAGCTTGGCGGGGCGCATGCCTAAGGCCAGCGCCAACAGGAACTGCTTCATCTTGTATTCGTAGAACTTGTGCTTGTTGATGAGCTCGTCCTTTATCTTCAAAGGGTTCAGTTGCTTGATGTATTCGGTCAGTTCGCTCACCTTGGTGATACCTTCCAGATGCATGGCGCGTGCCATTTCGCCCACTACCCGTGGAAAATGGAGGTCAATCATCCCCAAGTTGCTACGGAATATCTTGTCGGCTGCATCGTTGAACTTCAAGTTCCCTCCCAGCCTTTCAATCATCATCATTCTGCCTACCACGTCGTCATCTTCGCCAAAGGCATTGATTTTGTTTACGGTCGGTGTGGCAAACTTTACTCCTGTCTGTTCGAACTTGAAATTGGCTGTTCTACCTCCATCGAGCAAGGGGAACATGGAGGTGAGTTTCGAACGTACGCAGAATCCTACCGGAGGGGTGTCCTTGTGGAAGAATGACACGTAGAAATCGGTACGGTCGTCCGTCTGGGCTTCGAGGTCGAATATGGCCACTTCGTCGAGGAACTCTTCTACGCCTTCGGGCGATTCCACATCGTTCTCCCTGCTTGCCTTTACAGCTTCGAGTACAAGGTGTGCTACGGTATCAAAATCCTCGCGAGGAATGCGTTTGTCCATGTTTTCTCCACAGATGTGTATCTCCTCGCCTTCGATGATGTATTGTCGGGTGCCATCGTGCTCTTCACGTCTTATCATGGCTATGGGCCATGTCATCGCTTCGTCCTTTGTACCTTCGGCGTTGCCGGCATGTACTTGTCCGTCGGCCAGCAGACGGAAAAAGGTGTAGAGTTCGCACCACTCTCTTTTGGTTGCTTCAAATGCCATAATTCTAAATCTATTCTTAGTCGTTTCACTCAAACAAATGCAAAGATAATCAAAAGAAGTCTTAACAAATGAATAAAAGAGAAAACCAATTCTTAAACAATGTTATATAACATATTTTTCTTTGCGTTTTATTTGCTATTTGATTTAGAATCCGTACCTTTGCATCGTTTTCATTACATAATAAATAATAGGTATAAGGGTTGGGGCAAGATATTGCTCCTTTTTTTTGTCCCTTACCTTTGTGTAAAGCATCCCTTTCCTCTTTGTAAAACTATGCTTTCTTCCTCGTAAAGCTATGCTTTTCTCTTCGTAAAACGATGCTTTCTTTCTCCGATATGCTAAGATTTCTGAATTGAAGCACTTCCATCAAACTTCTTTCTCCTTCTGTTGTTCTATCTCTGTAACCTAATTATTCACTTAAAAACGAAAGGAGATTCAAAAAATGATGCCCATCAGAAGATACCATCAGAGTTGGTTGCCGGCCATGTTCGACGACTTTTTTGATAACGAATGGATGAAGAAGACCAACGCAACTGCCCCAGCCATCAACGTGATGGAGGGTGACAAGGAATACACCGTTCAGATTGCCGCTCCCGGCATGACGCGTGAAGACTTCAATGTGCATGTGGACGAGGAAGGAAACCTGGTCATCAGCATGGAGAAGAAGGAAAAGGAAAAATGCAAGCATGACGAAGAAAAGGCTTGCAATTGCCGATATTTGCGTCGCGAGTTTTCGTACACCAAGTTCCAACAGACCTTGATTTTGCCGGAGGATGTAGACAAGGAAGGCATCTGTGCCACCATGTGTGACGGGGTGTTGAACATCGAACTTCCTCGTCTCGCTCCCGAGAAGAAAGAAAAGAAGACCAAGGTAATCGAAATCAAGTAAATGGACTTTTCCGAACCTTGACTATATATTTTTTTTCATGTCGTGGAGGGCTGCCTGTGAAGGTGGCCCTCTCCTTTTTGGGTATTATAGAGTCAATGAAGAGACATCCTTGTCTTGTTATCCATTATTTTTCTATCTTTGTATCCGAAACTTGTCTTTAGTTTAAACAAGTATTGATTTATGGAAGAAAAACAACCGGTGCTCAATGAGCACAATAAGGCGGAATATCCGCCAATGCATACTTGCGAACATGTAGTGAATCGGACGATGGTGAATCTTTTCGGGTGCGGAAGAGCCGTGTCAGCACATATCGAACGTAAGAAGAGTAAGTTGGATTTTGCTTTACAGGCATGTCCGACAGATGAACAGATGGCAGAGTTGGAGGCTAAAGTAAACGAAGTCCTTCGTCAAGATTTGTCCGTCAGTATGGAATACATTACCCAGGAAGAGGCGATGGGACGCTTTGACTTGAAGAGATTGCCCGAAGGTGCCTCCGAAACCTTGCGTGTGGTGCATGTGGGCGATTATGATGAGTGCCTTTGTATCGGTACACACGTGGAGAACACTTCCGAAATAGGTACGTTCAAGATTGCCAGCTATGACTATAAGGAGGGAATTCTCCGTATGAGGTTCAAGATTGTCTGACTCACTCGTTGACAAGGGGATGCCCACTTTATTCCATTGGAATGGTGAAGCGGAAGGTCGTCCCCTTTCCTATTTCGGATTCGAGGGTGATACTTCCCCCCATCGTGTCGGTGATGAGCTTGCAAATAGAAAGCCCCAATCCGGTACCTTGAACGAAGGAATTGAGCTTGACGAACCGGTCGAATACGGTTTTCTGTTGTTCAGGTGCTATGCCGATACCTGTGTCGCTTACAAATCCATGTATCATGCCATCGCCTATCGTATATCCAAAACGTATCTCCCCTTCTGAAGTGAACTTCATGGCGTTGTTGATGAGGTTGGTATAGAGTTGCATGATGCGGTTCTTGTCCTGACGGATGATAAATTCATTTCCTGGAGTATCCTTGACGAGTGTTACTCCTTCCATCGGGCGGTTACGATGTATCTCGTATTGGCTCAAGCAGATTTCTTCCATATCCATGGGAGCCTTGACAAATTCCAACGTTCCGGCTTCAATCTTGGCGAGGTCGAGGATGTCGTTGATAAGCTGAAGAAGAATTTCTGAATTCTGACTGATGATGTCGGAGTACATGTTGCGCTCTTCATCTGAGTTGGCTTGTCCCAATAGTTGTGCAAAGCCTACAATGGCGTTGAGAGGCGTACGTATTTCGTGGCTCATGCTGGCCAGAAAGGTAGTCTTCAATCGGTCGCTTTCTTCAGCCTTGATACGTGCGTGTATCAGTTCCTTTTCAATTTCTTCCAAGTTGCCTACATCGATAGAAACCCCTACCAATAGCGGAGCGCGTTGTTCCATCGGAACCAATACTTTGATGGTTTCCACTACGCGTCGTTGGCCGGATGCGCTCAGATAGGATTCTTGAGTTTGAAGGCGTTTGTTTGTGCGAACCAATTCCAAATCGTCACGACGGAATTTGTCAGCGTCCTCCCTGTTGGGAAAAATGTCATAATCCGTGTGGCCAAGCGCTTTTTCTTCCAGAATGGCAGAAATGCGGGTAAAGGCTTTGCTCCAATACAGATAACGGAAGTCATCACCAGTGTCCTTTACGAAAAGGCTTACAGGGACATTGTCCATGATGGCCTTCAAAAGACGGTTCGATTCCTTCAGTTTGTTTTGGCTTTTAACAAGTTCGGTCACATCCATGCCAAAGAACCACATGGTGTCTTCCCCTTCATGTTCGAGTATCACCGCTGATACCTTGAGGATGCCGTTTTTCTTTTCGTATTCGTTTCTGTATTCGCAAGTATAAGTAAGCACACCTCCCGGTGCATTCTTGATTTCTACTATTTTACGCAAGAATGCAATGGGTGTATTGAAACTGATGGGAAGGTCATAAATGGTATAGTGGCTCCAGTCTTCATCAAGACCATGAATTCGTACATAGTGCTTATTAGCATAGA
The DNA here is from genome assembly GCA_017503235.1 of Bacteroidaceae bacterium. Lineage (GTDB taxonomy): Bacteria > Bacteroidota > Bacteroidia > Bacteroidales > Bacteroidaceae > Phocaeicola. Next base: position 20,680 of record JAFVTL010000135.1, read on the forward strand.
GCAAACGGCCATCTGCAGAAATGGCCATGACACTATCAGCCACCTGGTTCAAAGCTTTGGCAAAAGCGTTTTTGAATGTGCGTTTGCCTTTCTTCAATTCCTCCAATTCGGCCTTTAGCCGTTGGTTTTCCTTTTCGAGCTCTTCTAGCCTTCTCTCCATATCAGTTTAAACAAGTTGTTGATTGTAGGTGTATAGGTTGCGAATATAGAAAAAAGGATACAATTATCCAATGTGCGGACTCTTTTTTTCAAAAAATAAATGGGATGTATCCTCATTTCCGAAAGATTATTCTATCTTTGCAATACTTTTTCTGAACACATGGTTTGCCGAAATAACTCAGTTGGTAGAGTAACTCATTCGTAATGAGTAAGTCGCGGGTTCGAGTCCCGCTTTCGGCTCTCAAACTCTCATAAATACAAATTCCTGATAATGAATTCAAAGAAGAATAATCCCCTGATGCGTTGGTTGGGGGCTGTTGTTGTTATAGGGCTGGCTGCTGGGGCCAAGATGATGATGGGCGGCGATACAAATACAGCGGAAGAAGCCTTGTCCCTCACGGCCATGAACCAACCGGTTAATAGTCAGAAGGTTTCTAGTAAGAAATCGAAGAAATCAAGTAATACACACCTCATGGAAATACCTCAGAATGATGGTGCATCGAAAGGACAGAGACTTGACAGAAAGGGATATGCATTGTGCTATGACTCTGATAAAGGTACTCCTCAATGGGTGGCATGGGAATTGACTCGCGAGGAAACGAGAGGTAAACTTGAACGTACGGATTGGTTTGAGGCTGATGAAGATGTGAAAGGGAAACGGGTAGAATATAATGATTACTCTGGTTCGGGATATGACCGTGGTCACATGGCACCTGCCGGTGATATGAAATGGGATATGGAGGCAATGGAAGAGTCCTTTTTGATGAGTAACATCTGTCCTCAGAACCACGAACTGAACAAAGGTAGTTGGAATGACCTGGAGATTGAAACCCGCCAATGGGCAAGGAAATACGGAAAGGCTTATGTCGTTTGTGGTCCTATTTATGATTCGGATAAGAAGCTGAAGCGCATAGGAAGAAGCCATGTGGCTGTTCCCCACCATTTTTATAAAGCGGTTCTGATTTATCCGAATGGAAATCCGTTGGTGTTGGGCTTTGTCTTCTCGAATGATGGAAAACACAAGACGATGAAACAATCGTTGGTTTCTGTCGACCAGTTGGAAAAGCGTACGGGCTTGGACTTCTTCTCAAAGTTGCCGGATGACGAAGAGAAAGCTTTGGAGGCTGTTACCGCTACCCTTCCCTAAGAAGCAAGAATATATAAATAAGAAAAGAGGCGCATGACCCGATTGGGTAATGCGCCTCTCTGTTTATAGGTATCTGTCAAATTACTTCACTTCGAGTGTTACGATTGACTTGGCTGGAAGAGTGATTTTCAAAGCGCCCTTGTTAATCTTGGCTCCCTTGAATTCTTGAGGCATAACAACTGATGGGTTTTCAAAACTGTTGTAATCGCCGATGTTCTTGGAAGTCAGAATCTGACCGCTGACGCTCTTTACCTTGAAGTTTTCGAGGTTCAGGTCAATTTCCTGAGATTCCGTCAGATGTACGTTAGACAAAGAGATGTGGATGACACCGTTTGCATCGCGTGAAGCAGTAGCGCTTACCATCGGAACAATGCGGTCGCCACGTACGGCTTCGCGTTCGCACTTCAATTCAAGTGGCAAGAAGGTTGCATCCTGGTGTACGTTGTACATTTTGAATACATGATAAGTCGGAGTCAGAACCATCTTGTCGTCCTTAGTCAGAATCATGGATTGGAGTACGTTGGCAATCTGTGCGATGTTGGCCATCTTGACTCTCTTTGAATACTTGTGGAAGATGTCGAGTGTCAATGAAGCTACGAAGGCATCGCGAAGTGTGTTCTGTTGGTACAAGTGACCCTTGATAGTGCCCGGTTCTTCGTCCCACCATGTTCCCCATTCGTCTACCAACAAATCGATTTGGTTTTGTGGGTCATACTGATCCATGATAGCGATGTGCTTCTTGATAACCGGTTCGATTTCAAGGCACTTGCCCATAGTCCAATAGTAGTCTTCATCGTTGAATTGGGTAGCCGAACCTTTGCTTCCTGTCCATCCTAAAACGGTATAATAGTGAAGAGAAACACCGTTCATTTGATGTCCGATGTTCTTCATCAACACTTCTGTCCAGTTGTAGTCATAGTCAGAGGCACCACTGGCAATCTTGTACAATACATTACCATCATAGTTGCGGCAATAAGTTGCATAACGACGATAAAGGTCTGAATAGTATTCAGGACGCATGTTACCACCACATCCCCAGCTTTCGTTACCAACACCTAAGAATTTTACTTTCCAAGGTTTTTCACGACCGTTTTCCATACGGAGCTTAGCCATCGGGCTACCTTGTTCGGCGGTCATGTATTCTACCCATTTAGCCATTTCTTCTACTGAACCGCTACCAACATTTCCACTGATGTAAGGTTCGCAACCCAGCATTTCGCACAGGTTCAGGAATTCGTGTGTACCGAAGCTGTTGTCTTCAACCGTACCACCCCAGTTGTTGTTAACCATGCGAGGACGGTTTTCCTGAGGACCGATACCATCCATCCAGTGGTATTCGTCAGCGAAACATCCGCCTGGCCAACGGAGTACTGGCACCTTCAGTTCTTTCAAAGCCTGAAGTACGTCGTTTCGATAACCGTTGGTGTTTGAAATGGATGAATTTGGACCCACCCAAAGACCTCCGTAGATACAAGTTCCCAAATGTTCGGCGAATTGGCCGTAGATGTGCTTGCTGATAGTTTCCTTTCCATCGTCAGGACGGATGGTAACAGATGCTTTTTGTTGTGCAAAGATGGGCAGAGCAGCCATGATTGCCAAACCAGCTAATGTTTTTTTCATGATTGTAAATTAATAATGATTATTGTTTATACGTTCTCTTTTATTTCATTTTTCAAATATAGTAAAATTATTATGAATGAAAAAAGTTTTCTTAGAACCAAAATGTATGAATTGATAAATTGATGGGAATTATGGCTATATTTGCAAAAAATATGAACGATGAACAAAAAAACGCGTAACATAATAACCTCGCTTGCTCTCTTGCTTCTTCTGTTTGGGGCATGGGGAGTTTGGACGGTGTATTCCCTTTTCTTTACACAAACGTTTGATATTAACCAGTCAGTCAAGATTTATGTTGATAGGGATGATGACCTCGATTCTGTATGTTGTAAGATAAAGGAAACGGCTCATCCAAAGACCATGAAGGGTTTTCGATTGTTGGCCGAAAAGAATGGATATGCTTCGCGCATCAAGACTGGATGCTTTGAAATCAAGCCTACTGACAATGTACGCTATCTGGAGCGTCGTTTGAGATTGGGTTATCAAACTCCGGTGAAATTGACCGTGGGAAGTGTTCGTACACTCGACCGCTTGGCTCGGAATGTGTCGGAGCAGTTGATGCTTGATTCGATAGGAATTGCTTCCTTATTGGCGGATACGGCTTATGTACGTCAGTTGGGTTATTCGTTGCAGACACTTCCTGCCCTCTTTATTCCCAACACCTATGAAGTGTATTGGAATATGGATGCCAATCAGTTTGTGCAACGTATGCTAAAGGAAAACAAGACTTTCTGGACAGAACAGAGATTGAAGAAGGCCGAAGCTATCGGACTCACTCCTGTCCAAGTGGCTACATTGGCTTCCATCGTCGAAGAGGAAACGGTTGTTAACGAAGAGAAACCAATGGTGGCAGGCTTGTATATCAATCGGTTAAAAAAAGGAATGCTTCTTCAGGCAGACCCGACTGTGAAGTTCAGTCTGAAGGAATTCGGGCTACGTCGGATTCTTTTCAAGCATCTTGAGGTGGATTCTCCTTATAATACTTATAAATATGCGGGACTTCCTCCCGGCCCAATACGGATACCATCCATAGCCGGCATCGAGAGTGTCTTGAATTACGCGCATCATAATTATCTGTATATGTGTGCTAAGGAAGATTTTTCGGGTACTCACAATTTTGCGGTGACATCCGCTCAGCATGCAGCCAATGCGCGCAAGTATCAGCAGGCGCTTAACAGACGGGGAATCAGATGACAGTCAATTTATGACTTGAATTCCTTGGGTTGGTATTGTCCCTTACTTTGCGTCCGTTTGCCATATTGGATGGCTTTGGACGGGCATACATGGTAGCAAGCCAGGCAATGAGTGCAATTTTCTCCCCACTGGGGCTTTCCATCTACTTTTATATTCTGTGTCGGACATTTTTTCTCACACATACGGCACGATGTACATGCATCCGTGGCATGAAAAAGTTTGGGCGACATAAGAAATGAATGGAAGAATGGGCGTATGACGTAGGTCTTCAAGTTGGGAAATGCTCCTTCATGACAATTGAATTTGCTCATCTGAATGCGCTTTGCCAACTCATCGGCTATGAATTTAATCCGTTCTTTCGCATTCTCAATCTTCATGTGTTCCAGGTCTTTGTCATCTACATTAAAGCCAGGCAAGCAAACATATGTATTAGGCATGGTGATGGAATATCCTGCCATACACTTCCATCCACGTTTTGATATGGCTTTGGAAAAGAATTCGCCCGTCTTACCGATGTCGTCTCCACATGTACATATAAAATATAGGTAGGTGGGCTTCTCAATTCTTACCCGACTGATATAATCGATGACGCATGTTGGTGGCCCCCATGCATATACAGGGAAGACAAAGCCCACTCGCTCGTTTTCCTTTAAAGTATATGTTCTGTCAATCTTGTCTGTCATGGATACCAGTTCATCATCCAGTCTTTCAGCTATCTGGCGTGCTACCCATAACGAATTGCCTGTACCTGAGAAATAAAATATCATAGTCGTATTTCAATTAAAAACGGCGATGCTGTTAACAGCATCGCCTTATAAGAAGCCGCATCAGTGATGCGATGAAACTCCGAATGACAGGTTTTGAGTGCTCTCCTCCTTTGTAATCCACCGGCATAAATGCTACCCGAAGGCGTGGCCCGCCATTGGAAGTAGAAGCGTTGTCTCGGTTTTCAGATTAGTTTGATGAGTTTCCCAATCTAACTAATGCGGCTAACCTTTTAGCTCTTTTTTCTTATGACAAATATAGCTATTATTTATGAGAAAAACAAGTCTCTGGCCCATTTTGTTTGAAAAAAGAAGGCTAATCTTTAGGGTGTACTTTAAGTTAGAACCGCTTTACTGTTGATGTACAGGGTTATAAAACAAAGAAGAGGATGATGACATCCTCTTCTTTGTTTGTTTGAAATACGTTTATTTTATCTTGAAGCTTACTTAACCTTAGCAACGATAGCCTTGAATGCTTCAGGATGATTCATAGCCAAATCGGCCAAAACCTTACGGTTGATTTCAATGCCTGCCTTGTGCAGAGCACCCATCAGCTTGGAATATGACATACCTTCCAAACGTGCAGCAGCATTGATACGCTGAATCCACAAAGCGCGGAAATTGCGTTTTTTATTCTTACGGTCACGGTATGCGTAGGTCAAACCCTTTTCCCAAGTGTTCTTTGCTACGGTCCATACGTTCTTTCTAGCACCAAAGTAACCTCTGGTAAGACCTAAAATTTTCTTTCTTCTTGCTCTAGAAGCAACATGATTTACTGATCTTGGCATAGTTTTAATTCTTTTTGAATGTTAGCGTCTCTTTTTTCAGAGAACTTCAAGCTAAAATCATTCGGTTAATACTTTAATAATACGTTACGCTTTCTCTTTGAGATTACTTCATGCAAAGAAGTTCCTTTACTGAATTTTCGTTAGCAGCATTAACTAAACCAGTGTGTACAAGGTTTCTTTTTTGCTTTTTAGTCTTCTTAGTCAAAATGTGACTGTGGAAAGCATGCTTTCTCTTGATTTTACCTGTTCCGGTAAGAGCGAATCTTTTTTTGGCACCGGAGTTAGTCTTGATCTTTGGCATTTTGTTTAAATTTAAAAAATTATTATTGTATTATGGCAACGTACTATACCGGCACGTTACACATGTTTCTGCTATTTATTCTTCGTCCTTCTTAGGAGCCGCCGGCTTGTCTTTCTTGGGAGCACCTGCCTTCTTGGGAGCCAACTGAATGGTCATTCTCTTACCTTCAAGTACTGGCATCAATTCTACTTTGGCATATTCTTCCAAGTCGTTCGCAAAACGAAGGAGAAGAACTTCACCTTGTTCCTTGAACAGAATGGAACGTCCCTTGAAGAAAACGTAAGCCTTTACTTTGTCTCCATCCTGAAGGAAGCCGATGGCATGTTTCAGCTTGAAGTTGTAGTCATGGTCGTCTGTTTGGGGTCCGAAACGGATTTCCTTCACGTTGACCTTCACTTGCTTAGCCTTCTGTTCCTTTTGGCGCTTCTTTAATTGATAAAGGAATTTTGAATAATCAATAATTCTACAAACTGGAGGAACGGCATTGGGTGAAATTTCTACTAAGTCGGCTTCATGTTCTTCAGCCATTCTTAATGCTTGAGCCAAGGGATAAACCGCTGATTCAATATCATCGCCCACAATGCGGACTTCTTTGGCACGAATCTGTTCGTTGATTCGATGTTGCCCTTTTAAATTGTCATTCTTCATTCAATAACTATTAGTTCCTGCTTGTTTTTTTCTATTTTTTGTTCTTATTCCTTATATTAATATAGTAAGTTCCAAAAGGGTTCTTTTGCAAACGGCTGCAAAGTTACCATTTATTTATCATTTCTGAAACTTCTTCAGCAATATTTTTTCCAAATTCTTCAATTTTGAGAGTTCCCTTGTCTCCTTCTCCTTGCTTACGTACTGAAACTTCACCGTTTTCTGCTTCCTTTTCACCTACAATGAGCATGTATGGGATACGCTTCATTTCATTGTCGCGAATCTTTCGGCCAATCTTTTCATTTCGGTCATCAACGATGGCGCGGACATCGAACTTACGCAATTCTGCCTTCACCTTTTCAGCATATTCGTTGAACTTTTCTGAAATAGGAAGAATAGCTACTTGGTCAGGAGTCAACCACAATGGGAACTTGCCGGCAGTATGTTCAATCAATACGGCGCAGAAACGTTCCATAGAACCGAACGGTGCACGGTGAATCATTACCGGACGATGTTTCTGGTTGTCAGAACCCATGTATTCCAATTGGAAACGTTCGGGCAAGTTATAGTCTACCTGAATAGTACCCAACTGCCAACGGCGACCGATGGCATCCTTCACCATAAAGTCAAGTTTAGGTCCATAGAAAGCAGCTTCACCATATTCAATCTTGGCTGGTAATCCCTTTTCAGCGCAAGCTTCGATAATAGCTTGTTCCGCCTTGTCCCAGTTTTCATCACTACCGATGTACTTGTCACGGTTCACTTGGTCGCGGAGAGAGATTTGTGCTTCAAAGTTCTGGAAGTTCATTGACTTGAACACGATGGAGATAATGTCCATTACGCGTGTAAATTCTTTCTTCACCTGGTCAGGACGGCAGAAGATGTGTGCGTCATCCTGTGTAAAGCTGCGTACACGAGTCAATCCGTGAAGTTCACCGCTTTGTTCATAGCGACAAACAGTACCGAATTCTGCCAGACGCAAAGGAAGATCCTTGTAAGAACGTGGAGTGTTCTTATAAATCATACAGTGGTGAGGACAGTTCATCGGTTTCAAGAAGTATTCTTCACCTTCTTCAGGAGTATGGATAGGCTGGAATGAATCCTTGCCATACTTTGCGTAGTGACCGGAAGTGATATAAAGCAACTTGTTACCAATCGGCGGACACATTACTTCCTGATAGTCATAACGAGCTTGGATGCGACGCAAGAAATCTTGCAGACGGATGCGGAGGGCTGTACCCTTCGGCAACCACATCGGAAGTCCCTTGCCTACTGTATCCGAGAACATGAACAAATCCATTTCCTTACCAATCTTGCGATGGTCGCGCTTCTTGGCTTCTTCAAGCAATACCAGGTATTCATCCAACATCTTCTTCTTTGGGAAGGTGATACCATAAATACGAGTCAATTGCTTGCGGTCTTCCTGACCTCTCCAATAGGCACCGGCAACAGACAAAAGCTTGATGGCCTTGATAGGAGCTGTATTAGGCAAGTGAGGACCACGGCAAAGGTCTGTAAATGCACCTTGTGTATAGGTAGTGATGTGTCCGTCTTCCAATTCGGATATCAATTCGCACTTGTAGGTTTCGCCTCTGTCGCCGAACTTCTTCAGTGCTTCTTCTTTGGAGATGTTTTCACGAATCAGTTCTTCTTTCTTGGCTGCCAGTTCCTGCATCTTCTTTTCAATGGCAGGAAGATCGGATTCCTTGATTGGGGTTTCACCCGGATCAACGTCATAGTAGAATCCGTTTTCAATAGCCGGACCGATACCGAACTGGATACCAGGATAGAGTTCCTGCAAGGCTTCGGCCAACAAGTGTGCACTGGTATGCCAGAAGGCATGCTTGCCTTGTTCGTCGTCCCATTTGTAGAGCACGAAGTTCGCGTCCTTGTCAATAGGACGTGACAAATCAATTGTTTCACCATTCACTGCGCAAGCCAATACATCTTGGGCCAGACGAGGACTGATGCTTTCTGCTATTTGCAGACCTGTAACTCCTTCGTTGTATTCACGTACGGAGCCGTCGGGAAAAGTTATCTTTATCATAATTATTGTTTTGTTTTCTATTTTTTCACTTGAAGTTGCAAAAATAGCGAATTCTTTTGTACTTGGTTACGTTTTTGCAAAAAAATGTTATTCTTTTACTTCCGTAAATCGTTTGATGACATTGTACGCAGAGTATTTGCCCAATTCACCAGCTTTGCTCAGGTCTTGGATTCCTTGCTTGTTGTTGCCTAAATAGATGTGGGTCAATCCGCGGTTGTAATAAGCGTCGGCCATCTTTGGGTCCATCTCAATGACACGGTTATATTCGTCAATGGCTGTGCGGTAATCCTTCAGTGTGACAAGCAGGTTGGCACGATTATAGTAGGCATGAATGAAGTCGGGAGCCAATTCTATCACCTTGTCCAAATCCTTTTTAATAAGGTTGTATTCGGACTTCATGTACATGAATTGATGGTCGGATGACTGGTGTTCCTGTTCTTGTTGCTCTACCTTCTGGAATTCAAGTTGCTTGTAACGAATGATGGCCCGATTGAAATAGGCAGGCATGAAGGTGCTGTCGCATTCGATGGCGTCGTTCAAATCCACCAATGCATTTTCCCAATCCTGCACCAGGTAATAGTCAAGCGAACGTGCAAAACGCTTGTTGGCATCTTCCGGATGTTGGACTATGGCTGTAGTCTGTTCGTCGATGGATGCAAAGTGGCGTGTCACTTGTTTTTCGGCAAGCGGTGTCTCTTCGTTTGTTATCAGCAGTCTGTTGGGATATAACCGCTTGTTGTTCAAGTCGGCGATATACTTATTATAATGTATAATCTGGTTGACTTCATTTACCTTTTCATAATAGGTAAGGATGAACATCGGTTGAGGAACGATGGTAATGTTGCGGTCCTGTACCCTACCCCTGTATTCATTCTTGTATTTGTTTTCCATACCGTCATTGTCGGCCACCACAATCTTCCGATAATTGTTCATGTTTTTGTCCGACTTCTTACGGGTACTTTCTTTGTCTGAATTCTGAGCTGTTTGTTGGTTGGTGCCATTCTGTTGTTCCAACTGAGCTTTGAGGATGACTATTTCATCGGCTTCAGCCCCTCTGTTGTCCCCTATTCGTCTGCGTGCCTTGGCACGATATTGATAACCTAACAAGAAGTTCGGATATTCATCAATTACCGTGGTATAGTCTTTGATGGCATTCCGATAGTCCCCTGTCTGGTCGAGCAGCAATCCTCGGTTGAAGATGGCCATCATGTTGTTGGGTTCCATGTCAATGACGAAGTTGAAGTCTTCAATGGCGCGGTTGTCATCTCCTACTTGAGCGCGAAGAAGTCCTCGGTTGTAATGTCCGATGAAATGGTTGGGGTCAATGTCGAGAGCCAGGTCATAGTCAGCCATCGCTCCTTTCAGGTTGTTTTGATAGAATCTGGAAAGAGCGCGGTTGATATAGAGTCCGGCATTTCTGACGGACAGATAGATGGCTTGCGTCAGGTCGCTTTCTGCGTCCTTGTATCGTTTGGTCATCATTTCCAACATACCACGGCTAGCCCAAGTGTCAGGATCGTAGCGGTCAATTTCAAGAGCTTTCTCGATATCGTTTCGGGCGGCGATGGTGTCCTTCTGCTTCAAGTCCACTTCTCCCCGCATCAGATAAGCCTTGGTGTATTTGGGTGCAATGGTTATCAGCTTGTCCAGATCCTTCTTGGCGCCTTCGTAGTCTTCCTGATTCATGCGGCAAAGTGACATGTTGTGCCATATGTTGATGTTTTCAGGGTCGAGTTTCAAGGCTTTTTCGTAGTCTTCTATGGCACCGGCGTAATTCTTCTGCTGGATTCTGGCTATGCCTCGTACTTGATAGGCGCTTACCACAAAGGGGTTGCGTTGAAGTGCTTCCGTACAATCGTTTTCTGCACCTTGGAAGTCATCCAGATTCAATTTGGCCAGTCCCCGGTAGAAATATGGCTCTGCCAAATAGGATTTGGCATTGATGACTTGATTGAAGTATTGGATAGACAATACATAGTCTTCAAAATAGAGCGCATTACGTCCTATCATCATCACACGGTCGGTGTTGATTTGTGCCCATATCCCTGTAGGGCACAGCATCGAAATCCATATGTACACTATCCATTTCTTCATTTCGTCCATCCTTTGTCTGTCTTTATTTGACGGTTTTCACCTTGTATGCGCAACGTACTTTTCCTTGGAGCATGTTGTTCAACTTGCCTTTGATCATTTGCTTTCTCAAACCGCTCAAATGGTCGATGAACATTTTTCCTTCCAAATGGTCGAATTCATGCTGCATGCAACGTGCCTGGAAGCCGTCCACCCATTCATCGTGTTCGTTGAAGTCGGCATCCATGTAGCGGACGTGAATGCGTGTCGGGCGCTTGACTGGTTCGTGAATTCCGGGAAGGCTGAGACATCCTTCTTCCATGGTGTCAGTCTCTTCATTGGTTTCAATGATGTGTGGGTTGATGAATGCCTTGCGGTATCCTTTGTATTCTGGATAGTCGTCTGACATGATGTCGAGGTCGATGACTACGACACGGATGGGAAGTCCGATTTGCGGTGCGGCCAATCCGCATCCGTCAGCACGGTCCATGGTTTCGAACATATTTTGAATCAGTTCTTTCAAGTTAGGATAGTCGGGTGTGATGTCTTCCGCTTCCTTTCTCAATACGGGTTGTCCGTAGACGTAAACTGGTAATATCATTTTGTATGGTGTTATAGTTTGTATTTATTTGATTCCAGATATGATTGCAGGATGATGGTCGCACTGATTTCATCGACCAATGCCTTGTTCTGTCGGGCTTTCTTCTTCAACCCTCCATCAAGCATGGCTTGGTGGGCCAGGACGGATGTAAAGCGTTCATCTACCATTTCGACGGGTATGTTGGGAAACTTCTTTTTCAGTTGGTTGACAAACGGAACGATGCGTTTCATGTTTTCAGAGTCTTCGTTGTTCATCTGTTTGGGGTGTCCCACAATGATTCGTTCAACGGATTCACTGGTGATGTACTTCTGCAAAAAGTCCATCAACTCATGGGTGGGAACGGTTGTCAATCCGTTTGCTATGATTTGCAAAATGTCGGTTACGGCTATCCCTGTCCGTTTCTTCCCGTAATCTATGGCCAATATCCTACTCATACAATATGCAAAATTACAAATTTATCCCTACTCATGGATGATAAATAAGAATAAAAATGCATAAAAAAAGCGGTGACTTTGAGGTGTACCGCTTTTCTTTATTATGGATGGTTACATTTTAGTATACTCGATAGAGCAACCATGCCTTTTGGAAATCAGGATTGTCGGCATGTCTGGCCTTGAAATCTTCTCTTGCCTGTGTAGCTTGTGCACGGTCGTCGTAAGATGCGGCGATGACGCGATACATACCATTACCATTGTTGGCGGCTGCGTTGTACACTACTTTTGCACTGTATCCTTCGGCGTCCAGTCTTTCCTTCAGGCTTTCAGCGTTGGCTTTCACGCCAAAGCTTCCGCATACGATGCTGAATGCTTTGAGGCCGTCGCCCGATACCAATTCCACTTTTTCTTCTCTGACAGGTGCTACGGCAACGGGAGCCGATTCTGTCGGTGCTGCTTGTTCGGTTACAACAGGTGTTTCAACGGGAGTTGCGGTTTCTTCGGTTGAGGTTTGAGCCAATTCCTGTTGCTTGGCTTTTTCGTAAGCTTTCTTGTACGCGCTTTCGCTTGATTTGCATGAAGTAAATGACAAGGCAATGCACATGCCCATACCCAATACGAATAATTTCTTCATAATGTTTTGTCTTTATTGTTGTTAATAAGATGTTATTACTTTTGAATATCGTTGCAAAATTAGCAATATATCTTCATCCCACAAAAACTTTATCTCATTTATATTGTTAGAGAATGAAAACAAATAATAAATTATTCATTTATGGGACTGATGAATATGTTGACAAGTCTTCTGTTGAATGATGGAAGGACGCAGGAGAATCTTCATCATTTGGGAAAGGAATTGAAGGACTATGCTCAATTACAGGTGGATTATGTCAAGCTGGACTTGGTGGAGAAACTGACGCGGTTGCTTTCTTTCATTGCGTTTTCCTTAGTCCTGTTCCTGCTTTGTCTGGTGGCTTTGTTTTTTGCCGCTTTTGCTTTGGCGCATTATCTGGCCCCTATGGTGGGCGGCTTGATGATGGGATATAGCCTTATAGCGGTAGGTGTGTTTCTGCTTGTGGGATTGGTGGTTGTCGGACGAAACCGTCTCATTGTGCGTCCGCTGACCCATTACTTGGCTGGTTTGTTTTTGAATGAATAAAGTATGTATATGATGGAATTAACTGACGGACATCCTATAACGTTAGAGGTCATTACCCGTTTGAAAAACGAAAAACGGATGGAGCTCCAACTCTCCCAAAAGAGATTGAAAGAGTCGTTCACCACTCTCGTCGTGTGTCCTGATAAAGGTCAGGATGTGTCTTTAAACCCATTGATGATGGAGTTCAACTCCCTTTTCCCGCTGATTCAGAGCATCGATATTGCCATTAAATTCATCCGTAAATGTAAGAAAATGTTTGTTGGCGGGTGAATTGTGCTGATTTTTATGTAAGTTTGTCGAAATTGAAAAGACAAACCCATAAATACTCAGTACATGAAAAAACATTTGTTGGCCGTTGCCGCGATAGCGTTGTCGCTCAACGGATATGCAGCCGATGATGCTGCTTGGATGCGTTATTGCTCCATTTCTCCCGATGGAAGCACCATCGCATTTACGTACAAGGGAGATATCTACACGGTTCCTTCTTCAGGTGGACGTGCTTTCCAGCTTACCACGAACGATGCGCACGACACTCGTCCGATATGGAGTCCCGATGGCAAGCGCATTGCCTTTGCGTCCGACCGCTTGGGAGGAATGGACATCTATGTCGTTGACAAGAACGGAGGCGTTCCTGTCCGTCTTACCACCCATTCGGGGAATGAGACTCCGCTGACTTTCAAGGACAATGAACATGTGTATTTCCTGGCTAATATCATGCCTTCGGTCGAGGATGTGCAAATGGCGTCTTCCCAGTTCCCACAAGTATATGAAGTGAGTACGTCCGGCGGTCGCCCCGTCATGTTCTCTTCCCTGCCGATGGAAGACATGAACATCCAGCGCGAGACACAAGCCATTCTGTACCACGACCGCAAGGGTTATGAAGATGCATGGCGCAAGCACCACACCTCTTCCATCACCCGTGACGTTTGGATGTACACCAACAATGGTACCCCTTCCTACAAGCGTCTTTCTTCTTTCAATGGCGAAGACCGTAACCCTGTGTGGGCCGACAAGGATACCTATTATTATTTAAGTGAAGCAAGTGGTCACTTTAACGTTCACAAAGCGTCACTTTCTTCATCGCAAAACGTACAGATAACCAAACATACTCAACACCCCGTCCGCTTCCTCAGTATTGCTGGTGATGGTACCTTGTGCTATGGTTACGATGGTGGCATCTATACCCTCAAGGAAGGCGGCACACCGAAGAAGGTTGAAATCTCGGTTGTATCCGACAAGACCGACCGCGACCTTATCCGTCGCATCCAACGGAGTGGTGCCCGCGAGATTGCTTTGTCGCCCGATGCAAAGGAAGTGGCATTCATTCTCCGTGGGGATGTTTATGTTACCTCTGTAGAATACAATACTACCAAGCAGATAACCAATACGGCCGAGCAGGAAAGAAACATCGACTTCTCGCCCGATGGCCGAAGCATCGTCTATGCATCTGAACGCGAAGGTTTGTGGCAAATCTATCAGTCAACCCTTGCCAACAAGGATGAAAAACTCTTTACCTATGCTAACGACATCCAGGAAGAAAGGCTGACCCAATCATCGGCCACCTCTTTCCAACCGCTCTATAGCCCCGATGGCAAGGAAGTGGCTTTTCTGGAAAACCGAAGCGAAATCCGTGTCATCAACCTCGCAACCAAGCAAGTGCGTACCGTGATGGACGGCAAGTTTGAATATTCCTATAGCGATGGCGACCAGTGGTATCAGTGGAGTCCCGATAGCCGTTGGATTCTGACAAACTACATCGGTGTGGGTGGATGGAACAACAAGGATGTGGCTTTGGTCAATGCTTCGGGCAATGGCGAAATACACAACTTGACCCAGAGCGGCTATAACGATACCGGTGCCCGTTGGGTGCTCGACGGAAAGGCCATGATATGGGAAAGCGACCGTGCCGGATACCGTAGTCATGGTAGCTGGGGTGCAGAAGGCGACATATATATCATGTTCTTCGATCTCGAAGCTTATGAACGCTTCCTCATGAGCAAGGAAGACCTCGCTATGCTGGAAGAAGAGGAAAAGGCCAAGAAGGAATCGGAAGAATCTGAAGCAGGCAAGGATAAAGACAAGAAGAAAGACAAGAAATCCGGTGCCAAGGACAAGGCTCAAAAGGATAAGGTGAAGCCTCTTGAGTTCGATCTTGAAAACCGCCTTGACCGCATTGTCCGCCTTACCCGTCATTCATCACGTTTGGGCGATGCCATACTGACCAAGAAGGGCGACAAGCTTTATTATCAGGCAACCTTTGAAGGTGGGTTCGACCTTTGGGAACAAGACCTGAAGGAAAACAAGACCAAACTTCTGGTGAAGGGAATGGGACGCGGCATGATGATTCAGGACAAGAAAGGTGAAAACGTCTATTTCTGCTCGGGTGGCAACATTCAGAAGGTCAGCATCAAGGACGGTAGCAAGAAGCCGATTTCCTTCGAAGCGCTCTTCGATTACAAGCCTTACGGCGAACGTGCCTATATCTTTGACCACGCATGGCAACAAGTGAAGGACAAGTTCTATAAGGAAGACATTCATGGAGTAGATTGGGAAAGCTATCGTGACGCTTATCGCCGGTTCCTTCCTTCCATCAACAACAACTACGACTTCCAGGAAATGCTGAGTGAAATGTTGGGCGAACTCAACGGCTCGCATACAGGTGCCCGTTATTATCCCGATGGTCCTACCCTCACGACTGCCAACCTGGGTGTGTTCTACGATGAATCCTATGAAGGCGACGGATTGAAAATCAAGGAAATCCTCAAGAAAGGTCCGTTTGCCATCAAGAAGTTGGACGTGACTCCCGGTTGTATCATCGAAAAGATAGACGGAACCGCCATCAAGGCCGGTATGGACTACTTCCCGCTTCTCGAAGGAAAGGTGGGCAAAAAGGTACATCTGGCCATCTACAATCCGGCTACCGGCAAGCGTTCCCAAGTGGTGATCAAGGCCATCAGCAGCAGCCAGCAGACCGAATTGCTGTATAAGCGTTGGGTAGACCGCAACCGCAAGATGGTGGACGAACTCTCAGGCGGACGCATTGCCTATGTTCACGTCAGAGACATGGACAGCCCGAGTTTCCGTACGGTCTACAGTGAAATCTTGAGTGACAAGAACCGCAATCGCGAAGCGCTGGTTGTCGATACTCGTCACAACGGAGGCGGATGGTTGCACGATGACCTTGCAACTCTGTTGTCGGGCAAGGAATACCAACGCTTTGTTCCTCACGGACAATACATTGGCAGTGACCCGTTCAACAAATGGCTGAAGCCTTCATGCGTATTGATGTGTGAAGACAACTACAGTAATGCACATGGTTTCCCTTGGGTATACAAGGAACTGCAGATAGGCAAACTGATTGGTACGCCGGTTCCCGGTACGATGACCGCCGTTTGGTGGGAAACCCAGATTGATCCTTCTATCGTGTTCGGTATTCCTCAAGTGGGATGTGTGGACATGCGTGGCCAGTACATGGAAAACAATCAGCTGAATCCTGACATTGAGGTTTACAATAAACCCGAGGATTCCTTGAATGGCGTCGACAAACAGTTGGAGGCCGCCGTTAAGGAAATGTTGAAGGCTGCCGATGCGGTAAAGAAATAAGAAAAAGCCCGGTTCTTTCGAGCCGGGCTTTTTAATTTTACAATGAAATACTTGTTACATATATTGTCATTCAGAGCAGAGCGAAGAATCTCGGTAACACCCATTTATGCTTCCGAGATCCTTCACTACACTTCGTTACGTTCTGGATGACAATAGTGACAATTGATAGATTTTTTCCTTAATATAAATATTGGGAATTACTCTTCTTTCAAGTCCAATGCCAACTGAAGTTCATCCAATTGCTTTTGGTCGAGAGCTGCCGGAGCGTCCAGCATCACGTCGCGTCCGCTGTTGTTCTTCGGGAAGGCAATGCAGTCACGGATACTGTCAAGACCGGCAAACAAGGATACCCAACGGTCAAGACCGTATGCCAGACCACCGTGAGGAGGTGCACCATACTTGAACGCA
>JAFVTL010000136.1 GCA_017503235.1 Bacteroidaceae bacterium
CTTTCTCGTCGTTTTGATAGAACGGATAGCGGCAAACGAATACATTTTGCATCTACAATGACATTGCTCGGGTTAAATGATGGCGACAACGCTACAACAGGACACGGATATATCGATATGGTTGATTTTATCATTAGCGGTTGTACCGATGTTGATGCGAACTTGCGAGAACTATTCCGCCGAGTTGCATTCAATATCTGCGTAGGTAATAGCGATGACCATTTCCGTAATCACGGTTTTCTGCTCACTGCAAAAGGCTGGACGCTATCGCCTGCATACGATATGAATCCAACGCTGAACGACCACCAAAGTCTGCTTATCAATAGCAAGACCAATAAAGCAGACTTATCTATTTTGCTCAACTCGTGCGAGGAGTATATGCTGACCCATGAGGTTGCTAAGAATATCATCAATGAGGTTGTTGCAGCGGTTAAGGATTGGCGAGTGTTGGCAAACAGATTAGGCATTGCCAAACGAGAAATGAGTTTGTTTGAGGGAGTGTTTGACTGCAGAACAAAGATTTAATCACAGTAGAAATCATTATATATATAAAATAGCTATGAAGCCATTGTATTATGTAGAAAGTATTAAGCAGTCAGAGAATAGCACGACAGCTTTACTATTATACATTCCCAATAATATAGAAAAGTGGGTGAATGTTAATAAAGATTTCAGGAAGTATATTAAAGTTAGACTCACCACGGATTGCTTGAATACTGTCCGAGAAGGGAGATTTGTTTACAAAATCAATGACAACACATATGAGATAGCGAACAACGATCATCGTGTTGCACAAATCCACGAGCGCTACAATAGGCTAATTGAAAATCTAACACACAACCTAACAGAAACCCCTAGGTTTTTATATGATAAAGTGTATTCGCTATACTCCTACCACATAAATGTTGGGCACGGAAATCATTCGTTAATAATTTTTGAATCAATTGGTAAAGTACATATTTGGATGATTGACTGTTCTGATTATGATTTTATTTCTCATCGTTATTATTGCAACAACATTAAAGATTGTTTGGACCATATTAGGCATAAATTCCAACTTGCTGACCCTATCCATATTGATGTAGTAATGTTAACTCACGCTCATTATGATCATTATTCAGGTATTAACTATTACATTAATACAAATATGATTGACAATAGAACTAAGGCTTATATCAATCTTAGATATAAAATAGCAAGTCATAACTTTAACAATCTTTTGTCGCAATTAAACAATATAAGAATCCAAATAATAGAACCATTTAGTCACAATAGCTGCGACAATATTAAGATTTTACATCCTAACCTTCAAAATTTTAACAATAATCTTTCATTGAATAATCTCTCTAGTGTATACAATATTTCATTTGATGAAAAGTCATACTTTGTTTTCCCTGGGGATTTAGAAGAAAAAGGTTGGTGTCTCATAGATGTAAATAAATGTTGTCCTTATATGAATAGGACAAAATATTATGCAATATCGCATCATGGTAGCATAAATGGTCATTTGAGAAAGACATTTTGCCATTGTAAAAATGCCCAAATAAACAATATCAAGGACTGCCTACACCGTAATACTATTACCGTGTTAATGGGACGAGATAATGCTTTTTCAGGAATATATTCTCAAAAAGTTTTGAATGACTTTAATGGCAGAGTTCTCCTTTCTGAAAAAGATCCTAACAATAATCGTGCAAGATTTCTTGAAATAGATATGTTGTCTGATATTCATAAATGGTATTAGCATTCAAATATTTTCACTACTTTGGCTTCGCCGAAGGTAGGCTTCGCCTCGGATGAAAAAATAAACCCGTTTATTTTGTTCTTCTCTCGGCTTGCACTACCTTTGCATCAAAGTAGGAACTCGACTCTGCGAGACACTGCAGAATGGTGCAGAAATCAGGTGGAGCAATAGCGGGAGATTACGTTTGTTGCGATTCTTTAACACGAAGATATAGAGCCATTTAGAAATGAAACTCATTTTCTGGTGGCACCACGCAAGCAGAAGAAAAGAGTTTTCTTCTGCTTTTTTATTGCAATAATCCATTGTATTTTATCATCCCTCCTTTCTTTAAGCCTTTATTCCTAAAATATACCATTACCTTGTCATATCTGCATCTTGGATTACACCCTTATGCCAACCAGCAATTGCACATCCAGACAAAAATCTTCAACAAATCATACAGAAAAATATAATTGAGAAGATTTCTATTTTAAATAATTACTTATCTTTGCTACACTATAAATCAATAGAAAATGAACACCATGAAAAAATTGACAAGCCTCTTGCTGTTTTTGGTATTGTCTGTACTTAGTTTACAAGCACAACAAGCCAAGTATGTATTCTATTTCATCGGCGATGGAATGGGAACCAACCAAGTTTTGGGTACTGAAATGTATCTGTCAGAATTAAAGGGAGAAATCGGCGTCACCCCGTTGTTGTTCGCCCAATTCCCCTATGCTGCTATGGCCAGCACTTTCTCTGCAACCAACGGAGTGACAGACTCAGCCGCCGCAGGTACCGCACTGGCTACAGGCCACAAGACCAAGAACGGCTCTGTAGGAGTAACAAAGGACCAAACTGAAGTAAGCAGTGTAGCCGTTTGGGCCAAAGAAAACGGTTACCGGGTAGGTGTCAGCACCAGTGTGACAGTCGACCACGCCACACCCGCATCCTTCTATGCACACCAAGGCGACCGCGGAAGCAGTTACCAGATAGGTCTTGACCTAATTAAAGCCGGATTCGATTTCTATGCCGGTTCTGACTTTGACGACCCAACCAATTTCCGGGCATCGAGAAGAGAAGGCAAGACTTATGATAATCTCTATGACCTCACACAAAAGGCTGGATACACCCTGGCCCGCGGATACAAGGACTATCAGAAAAAAGCCAAGAAGGCTGAAAAGATGATTCTCTTCCAAACCGAAGAAGCATCGGCCATCGACAGAGCTTCCATCCCTTATGCCATCGACCGCAAGAAAGGCGACATGACATTGGCCGAAATCACACGCGCCGGTATCAACTTCCTGTCAAAGGACGCTTCCAAAGGATTCTTCCTCATGGTAGAAGGTGGTAAAATTGACTGGGCCGGCCATGCCAATGACGCTGCAACTACTTTCCAAGAAGTTCTGGACTTCGATGAAGCAATCAAAGTAGCTTACGAATTCTACGAACAACATCCTGACGAAACACTGATTGTCGTTACTGCCGACCACGAAACCGGTGGATTGGTATTAGGCAATGGTGCATATGCGCTGAACTTGCAAGCTCTGAAAGCGCAGAAAGTGAGCGAAGGAAATTATACAGCCGTACTTAAGGAATTGAGAAAAAAGCATAAGAACCAAGTTTCTTGGGAAACTATTCAAGCATCTCTGAAAGAATATTTCGGTTTCTGGGATACCATCCAGTTGCGTAAAGGCCAGGAAGAACAATTGAAGGCTGTCTATGAAAAGAGCTTCGGAGCTGAAGCAGCCAATATGGAACGCAACCTGTACCAACAGAACGAGCCATTAGCTGGAGCCGCCAAGAGAATATTGAACCAGATAGCGCTCGTCAGCTGGGCTAGCGGAAGCCACTCGGCTGGATACGTTCCCGTATATGCAATCGGCGCTGGTGCTGAAAAGTTCGTCGGACAGATAGACAACACTGAAATTCCGGTCAAGATAGCCGAAGCAGCAGGATTCGAACGCTAATCAAACGAAAAATAAGCGGACAACCGCTTCAAGTCTTTCTCAGTGAATTCTTCATACAAGGATAACTGGGAAAGACTTTTTATTTCTCCATGCTTCTTCCGATGTTCCAATATCACCTTTGCCTGATAGAAATTCAGATAAGGATGATTACGCAATCTGTCCAATCCTGCCCGATTGACTGGAAGCGGACGAATAGAAATACTGTCCAGTTTGAACCACTCCATCATTTCAGGAGTGACAAACCTTACCTCGCGCAATTGTTCCAAGGAATAGAACCCGCCCAACCGATTACGATAACCTACTATCGCTTTGGAAATGCCTGACCCTATCCCCGGAATCTTCTTCAACTCTGTCGTGTCGGCCACCCCCACATCCACCAAGGTTCCTTTCGGATACTTATACACGACCGCAAATGTATCCCTCCGCACATACGTCGAAGTATCTGTTTTCTGCCGGAAAGATTCAGAGATACGGATATATGGACGCAGTGTTTCAAACTGCTCCTCGGTCAGGCCATAAATACGTGCAAAAGATTCGGGAGTTCTGAAACGTCCTCCTTTTTCACGATAACGAAGTACGTTACGAGCCACATAGGGCGAAAGCCCCAAGTCCAAAAGTTCGATGGAATCGGCCAAATTGGGATCAAAAGGAGCCAATACCACTTCCCGTGAAGGCGCTTCCGTTTTCTTTATCACCGTCTTTTTCTCCCGATGTTCCACTACCCTTTGAAAGGAATCAGCTTCCACCTTATCCGTTTCTGTCCGGACATTCTCCGCAAGAGGTTCTTCTACTATTACCGTTTCCTTCTCCGGAGCCAACAGAATGGCCACCAGCAAGCAGACAATCAAAAAGGACAGGGCAAATACTGCCCTGCGTTCACTTTTCGAGTAATAGAAGAAATCTTTCCACATCGGTTAAATCCAACCCAGCTCGTTAATGAAAATCATGGCAATGGCCACCGGAGCAATATACTTCAAGATGAACATATAGACCGGGAAATAAGGAGCCTTCTGCAATCCGTAATTGGTCACTTCATCGTAAGAAACGGAGCGCTTGAGGTACCAGGCCACAAAGACAGCCACCAAAAGTCCTCCCAACGGAAGCATGATTTTCGCCGTCAGGAAGTCGAGGAAGTCGAAACATCCCAATCCGAAGAGCGTATACTCCGACCAAATGCCCAATGAAAGCGACGAAGCAACACCCAAAATCATACAGAAGGAAGTGACAATGACTGCCGCCTTGGAACGGCTCAAGCCAAACTGTTCGTTCAGGAAAGCAGTCACCACTTCGTGCATGGAGATGGTAGAAGTAAGCGCCGCCAACGCCAACAATACATAAAACATGACCGAGAACAGCATGGGCAGATAAGGAATAGCCCCAAAGGCTTGCTGGAACACGTTAGGCAATGTAATGAAAATCAAGGAAGGTCCCGCATCGGGTTGGATTCCAACGGAAAAGGCAGCCGGGAAGATGATAAAGCCAGCCAATATGGCTACAAACGTATCGATTACCCCTACACTGAGAGCGGTCTTTCCCAATTTGGTTTCCGAGCCGAAATAGGAAGCATAGGTTGACAAGCATCCCATACCCAAGCTCAACGAGAAGAAGGCTTGCCCCATTGCACCGAGAAATACGTCTTGGTCCACCTTGCTGAAATCAGGCTTCAACAAGAACTCCAATCCTTTTCCCGCATTAGGTAACGTCATGGAACATACAGCCAATATAAGTATCAGGATAAACAACATCGGCATCAGAATTTTGGCCGACCGTTCAATGCCCTTCTTCACCCCCTTGACTACGATGAAATGAGTAGCCAGCAAAAAGACAACCAACCACACCAGTGGACGGACAGGGTCTTGTGAAAAGCTTTGGAAGGAAGCTACAAAATCCTCGGCACCCTTACCGGCAAAACCATTTCCCAAAGCTTCAACAATGTATTCCAATGTCCAACCGGCCACCACCGAATAATATCCAAGAATCAAGGCACCGGCCAATACGCCCAAATAACCAATCCATTTCCATTGAGTGTCCGGAGCAAGGATGGAATAGGCTTTACCCGTACTTGCCTTGGAACGGCGACCCACTGTAAATTCCGCTATCATGATGGGAAGCCCCAACAAGCATACACAACCTAAATAAATAAGAATAAAGGCGGCACCCCCATGATTCCCTGCTTCATAGGGAAAACGCCAGATATTACCTAATCCAACAGCAGAACCTGCCGCTGCAAGAATTGCTCCTATCTTACTTCCAAAATTCGCTCTTTCCATATTGCATAAAAACTATCAATATTACACAAATAACACTTATTCAACGGCAAAAGTATAAAAATAATTGTAGCTTTGCATCCTATTCCAAATAAAATAAGCTATGTTACAATATTTAAAGAAATACCCCTTCTCCCTCTGCGTCATCCTCGCTATTCTCTACTTGTCGTTCTTCACCCCGCCCAAGACCAATTTGGGAGAGATTCCCGGTTTCGACAAGTTCGCCCATACGGCCATGTATGGCGGCCTTTGCCTGGTCATCTGGTTCGAATATCTACGCAGTCATCGAAGCCTCAACGCTACCAAGATGTGCATTTGGGGATTCATAGCCCCTATTCTGATGAGCGGTGTCATCGAACTGATGCAGGCCTGTACCGAGAATCGGAGCGGTGAATGGCTCGACTTCTACGCCAACAGCTTAGGAGCCGTCCTTGCTGCCCTTATCGGGCTCAACGTTCTTCTACCCTGGATGTGGAGGAAATAAAGAAGCGCCGCACGATTCTCGCGAACAGCCGGCGCATGTGATGAAAAGTCTAGTTTATATAGTGAAGATAGAGGGACTTGTTTAACGGAAATCCTTCAGTTCCTTCTGCAACCGCTGACGGGTGAAGAAAATCCGGCTTTTCACCGTTCCGATGGGAAGGCCCAGCTTCTCGGCAATCTCGCGGTATTTGAAACCGGACACATACATGGAGAAAGGTACCCGGTATTCCTTGGGAAGGCTGTTGACTATCTTGCGGATTTCCTTCAAGTCATAATTGCCTTCGGTAGATTCAAAGCCCGAATCCTGGGGCAGGTTCAGATGAAACAGATTATCGGTCTGGTCCACAAAAGTCTGGTCGCGCACCGTCTTTCTATAATTGTTTATAAAGATATTGCGCATGATGGTATACATCCAACCCTTGAAATTGGTGTCGGGGGTGTATTTCTCTTCATTGTCCAATGCTTTCAGCGAAGTTTCCTGCAACAAGTCATTGGCCTCTTCCTGATCTGCTGTCAGCTTCATGGCAAAACGATGAAGTTCCGACTGCATACTTAACAGATTCTGTGTAAAAGTTACTGATCCCATAATCTATAATTTTAAAAGTTTAGTCCGTTCCTTTTTCTGCTGCAATATTAGGGAGATATTGAAAGCACGATGTCATAAAAACAAACAACAAAAGGGGTGGAAACTGTCATTTGTCAGTTTCCACCCCCTCAATTATCAGTTTTCAGGTGATTATTTACTCATTCCACTCGCTGTAGGGATGCCGGATAAGGAAAGAATTGTAATATTTCACGTCGCCCGTCACTTCTTTTCCCAAAAAACAAGGACGTTCATAAGGTTCGTTCTCGGCCTCCAGCTCCACTTCCGCCACCACCAGCCCTTCATTTTCGGCATGAAATTCGTCGACTTCGAACACATGCTTCCCCGAACGGACCAGATACCGGGTCTTGTCTATCATGCCCGGCTCGCAAAGTTTCATCAGTTCTTCGGCTTCGTTCAGCGGGATTTCCTTTTCCCACTCATAACGGCTGAGCCCGTCAGTCCCTGCAGGTCCCTTGATGGTCAAGTACCCTTTCTCGTCGCGGATACGCACACGTACCGTCCGCCCCCGCCCGCTACAGATGTATCCTTGGGCTATACGACTGGCCGAATGAGCCAGTTGCCTGTAACTGTCATCCACAACCCGGAATTTACGTTCTATCTCCTGTGCCATATATACCTTTATATATAAAGAGCATTGCCCGTGGGCAATGCTCTTTCCATTTCATTACAACTGGGAAAAAACAGCTATGATAATCACCGCAATCACTACCAACCCGATAATGAGATTTCTTACCACCTTCTTTGCCTTTTCTTCTTCCCGCTTGCTATAAGCCGCTTTCTTGTTTTTCTTACCCATGATATATACTTTTAAGGATTCTACTTGTTTGTTTCCCAAAAGTACAACCTTTTCACAAGAAAACAAATATTTTCCGGCTTTTATTCATTTTCCGAAGCCGAGAACTCCATCAAGTATGCTTTGATGAAGCCGTCTATCTTTCCGTCCATCACGCCATTCACATCCGATGTCTGGAAGTTGGTGCGATGGTCCTTCACCCGACGGTCATCGAACACATAGCTTCGTATCTGTGAGCCCCATTCGATTTTCTTCTTTCCGGCTTCCACCTTTGCCTGTTCTTCCATACGATGCTGCAGCTCTTTGTCGTACAGGATGGAGCGCAACTGGCGGAGTGCATTTTCCTTGTTCTTCGGCTGGTCGCGGGTCTCGGTGTTTTCAATCAGGATTTCTTCTTCTTCACCGGTGTACGGGTCCTTGTACTGATAACGCAAGCGCACTCCCGACTCTACCTTGTTCACGTTCTGCCCACCGGCTCCACCGCTTCGGAAGGTATCCCAGCTCATGCGTGCCGGTTCGATGTTCACTTCGATGCTGTCGTCCACCAACGGAGTGACAAATACGGAGGCAAACGAGGTCATACGCTTTCCCTGCGCATTGTAGGGCGACACACGCACCAATCGGTGTACCCCATTTTCTCCTTTCAGATAGCCATAGGCAAAGCTTCCTTCGATGTTGAATGTCACGGTCTTGATACCCGCTTCATCGCCTTCCTGCAAGTTGGCCACACTGACCTTATAACCATTGGTTTCGCCCCAACGCATATACATACGCATCAGCATGGACGCCCAGTCCTGGCTCTCAGTGCCTCCGGCTCCCGAGTTGATTTTCAGCACACAGTCCATCGAGTCGGCTTCCTGACGGAGCATATTCTTCAGTTCGAGGGCTTCCACTTCGGCAATGGCCTTTTCATAGGCTGCATCCACTTCCTCCTCTGTCACCATTTCTTCCTTATAGAAATCGAACGACAATTCCAGTTCGTCGGCCAAGGTTTTCACTTCCTTGTATCCGTCTATCCACTTCTGCAGGTCCTTCACCTTCTTCATCTGTGCTTCTGCCTTCTTGGCGTCATCCCAGAATCCGGGAGCCTGCGTACGGAGTTGTTCTTCTTCCACCTGCACCTTTTTGCCTTCGATGTCCAAATACCTCTCGAGGGCGGCTGTACGTTCTTTTACGTCTTTCAGTTGCTCTATTGTAATCATTTTCAGGAGTGTTTTCTGATTGAGGGTACAAAGATAATACAAACCGAGAGGAGAAACAAATTTACTATTTTAAAATAATCGACAACCTACAATCTTAGGATGGTATCCCATCACTTCGAATCACAGACTCTTACACGTCGAAATGACGGGATAGCACATTCGCCGTGAAAGAACAGCCTTATTCCTCCGACGTGTCAGATGGGGCAATTTTGGTCAATTCGATGGAAAAGTAGTTGGTGCCGCCGGAAAAACAAAAACCGGGAGCTTCGGGAATAGAATATAATTTCTTCAAGATTCCGCTGAACAGTATTTCTCCGGCCATAGCCTTATACTCATCCGTCATGTTTGATACATAAATTACATACCGATCATAATTGTAGACAATCGGTGGCCCTACATGTTTAAGTCTGACAATCCATGCCTGTTCCAAGTCGTCAAATGCTAAAGTTCCATGGAAGTCTTTTAACTTTAAGGGCTTGGCGTCATCCCCCTTTGGCAACACCGCTCCTTCAGGGTAATCGAAAATGCTATCATCTTCATTCGTACACCCTTGAAAGGCGAATGCAGTTACGGCAAGCATACAAACCAATAGGCCTGTAAATACTTTGTTTAGGTTGTTCTTTTTCATGGCTCAATGAGTTTTAAAGTGTTCATTCAAATGTCTATCTGTATATATAATGCAGAATTTCCAAAAGACTGCATCCATTTTCTGATTTTTTTTACTAGGGAATAATATATGTGTAACACAAATTGTCATTATTCGAGCACAGCTCTCATCAACTCGTCAGAGGAGCGTTAGCGACGAAGACGTGTTGTTGAGGACTTCGTCCGAAAAATCTCGGTAACACCCACTTTATGCTTCCGAGATCCTTCCTCCCTTCGGTCGTCTGGATGACAAAAGGCAATGGTTATTTTGGTTGAATAATAGTGTCAACAAGTATATTATCACCTTTTATTATAGAGTATTTCATGTTTCAAATAGCCCCATATCCCATTACAATCCGAATCAAATTGATGCCTGAGAAAGCGGTATCCCCAGAACGCCGATATCGCAAAAATAGCCGATTTCATCGATAGTCGACGAGGAAATAACTTCAGATTATTCTCATCCTGTACAAAGCTACAAATTATTCTTTACATTTCCAAATAATTCTTACAGGTTAGGAAAAAAGGACATAGAACATATTTCTGTGCCTCATGAAATATATTTGTATGCACCGTAGAATATATTTGTATATGCAGCAGAATATAGTGCTATATGCAGCGGTAAATAGTGCTATATTCCGCTGTATATAGATCTATTTGCA
>JAFVTL010000137.1 GCA_017503235.1 Bacteroidaceae bacterium
CTTTGCATCGCTTTTGAAACAAGAGACTCGGGCGTTTAGCTCAGCTGGTTCAGAGCATCTGCCTTACAAGCAGAGGGTCGGCGGTTCGAATCCGTCAACGCCCACACCTCAACTAATCCAGTCTCTTGGCCGCAAAAGTATTTCGGGCGTTTAGCTCAGCTGGTTCAGAGCATCTGCCTTACAAGCAGAGGGTCGGCGGTTCGAATCCGTCAACGCCCACCGAAATTTTGAAATCCCCTTTTAGAGGGCGTTTAGCTCAGCTGGTTCAGAGCATCTGCCTTACAAGCAGAGGGTCGGCGGTTCGAATCCGTCAACGCCCACTTCCCAACGGAGCCTTGCAAATGTTGCAAGGCTTTTTCTTTTCACTCCGTAATTTCTTCCAAGCTCATAATGAATTCATCAAAACCGGTATACCATTGGTCAACAATATCAGTGCTTATTGTGTCGTCATTAAGAATAATTTGATAAGAGTGCCACGTAGAATATGCAATTCCCTCCCCAATATTTTGATTGACAATATCTTTTTCAAAATTCAAATAGTACCATAACGATTTGTCGGATAATACATAAGTGTTTCGTTTTATTATCGGAGTGTTTACATTCCCCCAACCTTCTCTCATGGTGTGACTGCATCTCAAACTGTTGCTTCCCAGATGATTGTAAATTTTATAGAGATGAGTGAATGGCCCATCTTCACAATCATTCGCCTCTACTACTACTTGTATCGTATCTCTAAGACCCATTTTCCCGAAGAATCTGCTTTCCTTGGACATGTAGTCGTTTGCCAATCTACAAGAGGTTAGAAAAACTAATAATATGTAAAATAGTTTTTTCATGGGAATGGATGGTTATAGATTTACAAATATAGGACTTTTTCATCATAAACAAAACTTTATTTTAAAATACTCAGTTGATGCTATATGTTTTTCAAAGCAAAACGAAGTGGGAGGAGAGGACTAATATACATTTTAATCTCCTTTAGTTTCTTTTTTAACCATTCCGTTCGCTTCAAAAACTATCTTGGCGAAAGAATAAATGTGTTTTCTTTTGTCCTTATTCTATATTTTATTATTTTTGCGACCCACAAGGAAAGTGAAATCAAGAATATAATAACAAGAAATACAATATGGCAGTAGAATTAAAAGGACTTACCAAACGGAGTGAAAACTACTCGCAGTGGTACAATGAGTTGGTGGTGAAAGCCGACTTGGCCGAACAGTCGGCCGTGCGTGGATGTATGGTCATCAAACCTTACGGATACGCTATTTGGGAGAAGATGCAAGCCCAGTTGGACAAGATGTTCAAGGAAACCGGTCACGTCAACGCCTACTTCCCGCTGCTCATCCCCAAGTCATACCTCAGCCGCGAAGCCGAACACGTAGAAGGCTTTGCCAAGGAATGTGCGGTGGTGACCCACTATCGTCTGAAGAATGCGGAAGACGGTTCGGGAGTGACTGTCGACCCGGCAGCCCGCCTCGAAGAAGAACTCATCATCCGTCCTACCTCCGAAACCATCATCTGGAGTACCTACAAGAACTGGATCAATTCCTACCGCGACCTCCCCATCCTGTGCAACCAGTGGGCGAACGTCATGCGTTGGGAGATGCGTACCCGCTTGTTCCTCCGTACTGCCGAATTCTTGTGGCAGGAAGGCCATACCGCCCATTCTACCCGCGATGAAGCCGAAGCCGAAGCCCGTCAGATGCTCCGTGTCTACGCCGAATTCGCAGAAAAGTACATGGCTGTGCCCGTTGTGAAGGGTGTGAAGAGCGCCAACGAACGCTTTGCAGGTGCCCTCGACACCTACACCATCGAAGGCCTCATGCAAGACGGCAAGGCCCTGCAATGCGGTACATCCCACTTCCTCGGCCAGAACTTCGCCAAGGCGTTCAACGTACAGTTCGTCGACAAGAACAACAAGCTCGACTACGTTTGGGCTACCTCTTGGGGCGTATCCACCCGTCTGATGGGTGCCCTCATCATGACCCACTCCGACGACAACGGCCTTGTGCTTCCTCCTGCGCTCGCACCCATTCAGGTGGTCATCGTACCTATTTATAAGAACGACGAGCAGCTGGCCAAGATCAATGAAAAGATTGACGGCATCGTGGCCAACCTCAAGGCCATGGGCATCAGCGTGAAGTACGACAATGCCGACAACAAGCGTCCAGGCTTCAAGTTTGCCGATTACGAACTCAAGGGCGTTCCCGTACGCCTCGTGATGGGTGGCCGCGACCTCGAAAACAACACCATGGAAGTGATGCGCCGCGACACACTCGAAAAGCAGACCGTATCGTGCGACGGCATCGAAGCATATGTAAAGAACCTCTTGGACGAAATCCAGCAGAACATCTATCAGAAAGCCTTGGATTACCGTTTGGCCAATACCCGCAAGGTAAACAGCTACGAAGAGTTCAAGGAAGAAATCGAGAAGGGCGGCTTCATCCTGGCACACTGGGATGGCACCACCGAAACCGAAGAACGCATCAAGGAAGACACGAAAGCCACAATCCGTTGTCTGCCCTACGAGGCCGATGAAGAAAGCCTCCAGCCGGGTGTCGACATGGTTACAGGCAAGCCCTCCGCCCGTCGCGTCCTTTTCGCTCGCGCCTATTAAAAACGCTATATTCTATCATTTTTTAGGCTGGCCCGTCTTTTGGATATCCCAAAGGCGGGCTTTTCTTTTTCACTCCGTAACCCCCGTTTCTGTTCCCTTTAGTTTCTTTTGAAACCATTCCATTTATCCTTGGAATAGCGGAATATTGCACATAAATTTGCATAGTGTGTAATTTTGTCGTATCTTTGCCCCCGAAAATCAAATAAAGAAGAAAAAATGAAGAAATTTTTCGTAGCCAGCGCCATGGCGCTGATAGTTTCAATCCCAACTTTTGCGGGAGGTATCCTTACCAACACCAATCAGAATGCAGCATTCTTGCGCAATCCGGCTCGCGATGCAGCCATTGCCATCGACGGTGTCTATAGCAATCCGGCAGGTATCGCCTTCATGCCCCAAGGCTTCCACATGTCAGTCAGCTGGCAAGCAGCATGGCAGAAGCGCCAGATCAACTCCACCTTTGCCGCCTATCCTCTGAACGGAGGCCAACAGACAAAAGACTTCGAAGGCGTGGCAAAAGCCCCCATCATCCCATCCCTCCAGGCAGCCTATGTCATCAACGACAAGTGGTCCGTATCTGCACAGTTTGCCGTAGGTGGCGGTGGCGGTAAGTGCGAGTTCGAAGACGGTTTGGGCATGTTCGAAAAGCTCGTCTATCAGAATTTCGCAACAGCAGGAGCAGCCAATCAAGCTACCCTCCAATCCTATTCCCTCAAGCAACAGCTCACCGGCGAACAATACTTCTACGGCTTGCAAGTAGGGGGTACCTATAAGTTGGCCAACAATTTCTCAGCCTTTGCCGGCGTACGTGCCGTTTTGGCCAGCAGCTCCTATGTAGGAAGCATCACCAACCTCGAAGGCCAGCTCAAGTTGCCCGAAGCCATGGGCGGAATCGTTGTTCCCGCTAATGGCGACGACCTCATCCTCGACTGCTCACAGAGCGGTTTGGGCTTCACCCCCATCATCGGTATCGACTGGAACCTCGGCAAGCTCAACCTCGCCGCCAAGTACGAATTCCGTACCCGCATCGAGCTCGAAAACGAATCAAGCAATTCCGCCAATGTCGACGCTATGATGCCCAACTATAAGGACGGAGGCAAGGTACGTTCCGACATCCCCGCCATCCTCACTTTGGGCGCACAATACGCCATTACAGACCGTGTACGCGCCATGGCCGGTTTCCACTACTATTGGGACAAGGACGCCAAGGGCACCCCTATCAAGAAGGGCGACAACACCTGGGAAGCAACCCTCGGTCTCGAATGGGATGTGAACGACAAGATCCTGTTGAGCGCCGGTGCCCAACGCACCCAGTACGGCTTCGACGATGCCGATATGAGCGACATCAACTTCAACATCAACTCCACCGCCCTTTGCATTGGTGGCGCTTACAAGTTCAACGAAAAGATGAAGCTCAATGTAGGTTACATGCACTCTTTCTACGGCGAACACGAAGTATCCAGCCAGTATGGCAAGGACATCTACACTCGCAAGAACGATGTTATCGGTGCCTCTTTGGACATCACCTTCTAAGAACCCTTTACGATAATAGATATAAAAAAGCGGATAAGCCATTGGCTTGTCCGCTTTTTGTGTGTTAGGAGAGTTTGATTGTTTTGACTAATCGGAGGCGATATTTGGTCTTGAGCCCAGCTTCTCTGAATTGGGAAGAACTCTTGAATCCAAAAGCATAAATATAGCCGTTATGATTGTAGAAATAACGTCTTGTTTCGTCTATCTGGTCATAATTATTATCCCATAGCAAGTCATTCAGCATTGAAAGGTTGTTCCCTTGAAAAGTTTGGTTCAATAATTTTGCTTCACTTGTGATTGGCAAATCCCATCCATCAACACCAATTTCACCCATAAGGGCATTTAAATCGTCTGCATAACAAGCCCATTCCTCTAAGCTCATCACCAGAACGTTATTGTCTTCCACATTGACAACGATGGCATCATTCCAAATGCTTCCTACCTCAGGAATGTCCGTATTTTCTCCTTTATCGTTATCTTCATCTTCATTCTCTCCCTCATTATTTTCAGAATCATCGCTGTCAGTTTCATTATCGGGTTGTTTGACGCTACCTGCACCAAAATCAAAATTAACATCAATCGGCTCTTCCCAGCCCTTGACGACAAGTTCTCCTCCTACTGTTATTCCTCCATTGTAGTTGCCGTTTACGTTGAAGGCCCGGTTTGCTTGTGGTTGTCCGTCATATGTATAAGCATAAGTTACCTCCGTTCCGTCCTTTTTGGTTGTCAAGATAGACAGGACGGTTTTATTGGCGCTACCGGGAAATGCATAAACATTATAAGCACTCCATATGTTTTCCGTGTCAAGACTACAAGGTATAACGATTTGCGTATCCCCGTCTTTGTATTCACCTGACATGTTCATGGAGGAATAAACCGGTGAAAGAATCAATGAAACGGAAGCGATATCCGATGGTAATCCTTTCAAATTGGCTGATATAGCGGTTACAGCATACGATAGCGTAATGTTCAGAGATGCATTTTTTTCTCCAATGGTAACGTCAGCTTTCCCAATCATCATTGGAGATTTAGCTCCTTGGAAATTCTCGATATGTATCTTGTCGGTAATTTTTGGTTTATCTGGTAGAGCATACTCTTCTGAACAACCTGATATGGCCAATATATGGAATTTGCCGGAAGTTAATTCCAAACTTATGGATTGTGATTCGGATTCGATTGTTTGTTGGGCGGCGCAATTCCCTTCTTCATTGAAAGCGTATAAATACAGAGGATAGCTGATAGGAGTCTTATCTGCGGAACGTGTTTCTATTTTCAGTGATTTTGAAACTGCAAGGCTTTCTTCTTCTTCTTCAAATCCTTTCTGGCAGGATGGCAAAAGAAGAAGTAGGGTGGCAATAAACCATGCCCCCCTAAATAATAAATTATTCGCTTTCTTCATTTACAATTTCTTGTGGATTGTTGATGATGATATTATCCGTCTTCTCGCTATCTGTCCATGGATTGATGGTAGCCTCTGTAATGGATAGTTGTTTATCCTTTATATTTACAGTAAAGTTATGTTGTTTTCCACTAGTAAAAATATTGTTTGAAAATGAATTTGATTCAGCAATATAATCTTTTCCATTAGTAGTGTATTGAATGCTTAATTTTACATTGTTACTTTCTGTACTTTTCGCATTCAAAACAAAGTAATAGTCTTGATCCTTATCCATTTCTTGTGTTAAGGTTGTACTTAGTAAATCAGAATTACTATTCGGAGAAAGTGTAACCGATGAAGTTTCAAAGGAATAGGATGATGGCGCTACGATATTTCCACCTTCTATGGATATTCCTGTCAACGTGGCATCAGCCAAATCATCTGAATCCAAAATGGTCAGATGTACCAATGCAGAAACATGATTAAAAGCCTTCCCTTCACCTTGAAATATTACAGTTCCGCTTGTGCCATAATTTTGTGTGGTAGATGCTACCAGGAAATCTCGGTTAACAATTCCATCAAACGTACCATTTTGTTCAAGTAGGCTTGGCATAGGTATATTACTATAACTATATGTAACCTCATCTTCATAAGGGTAAAATGCTTTGAACGTATATGAAACATCTGTTTCAGGCCAATATGTAGCTGTAGCAGGTTCCCATTTAATGGAACTTAGTGTCCATTTTATAACATTTCCCCCATCCATGAAGATGCCGATAGCATCTCCTTCGATGAAAGTTGCATTATTTAATGTTCCCGCATAACGCGCAGTTGCTGGCTTTACATCACCTATACGAGCGATGACAGACATAGGTAACTTGTCGTTTTCGATTGTTATACTATCGTCTGCTTTTTGACAGGATGAAAAAACGACAAAAAATAAACTTGTCAAATGAATAAAATAATTACGTTTCATAATATTATTGTTTTAAATTAATATCACTTTCTTATCTCTTTCAACTTACGGTTAATCTCCTCCATGCGCGATTTGTCGAGCGGATAGATCAGCACCACTAGGATGGAAGCGGCAGCAATGCCGGCAGGAATGAAGCTCATGAGGTACTTCAGGCCTTCGAGGGCTTCGGGGAGGCATAGCGGGTTCGGCTTACTTCTTGATGGGGTATTTATGAAGCAAGAACACCATAATGAGTACAATGAA